>NZ_JASHDW010000013.1:0-57664 GCF_047463435.1 Streptococcus mitis
TGCTGACTCTGACGCACTTGTTGATGCTGACTCAGAAGCGCTTGTGCTTGCTGATTCTGAAGCGCTTGTGCTTGCTGATTCTGATGCACTTGTCGATGCTGACTCAGAAGCGCTTGTGCTTGCTGATTCTGATGCACTTGTTGATGCTGACTCAGATGCTGATGTGCTTGCTGATTCTGACGCACTTGTTGATGCTGACTCAGAGGCGCTTGTGCTTGCTGACTCTGATGCACTTGTTGATGCCGATTCAGAAGCGCTTGTTGACGCTGATTCTGACGCACTTGTTGATGCTGATTCTGAAGCGCTTGTTGATGCTGACTCAGAGGCTGATGTACTTGCTGACTCTGACGCGCTTGTTGACGCTGACTCTGACGCACTTGTTGATGCCGATTCAGAAGCTGATGTACTTGCTGACTCAGATGCGCTTGTGCTTGCTGACTCAGACGCACTTGTTGATGCTGACTCAGATGCGCTTGTTGATGCCGATTCAGAAGCCGATGTGCTTGCTGATTCTGATGCACTTGTTGATGCTGATTCAGAAGCGCTTGTTGATGCTGATTCTGAAGCGCTTGTTGATGCTGACTCAGAAACGCTTGTTGACGCTGATTCTGACGCACTTGTTGATGCTGATTCAGAAGCGCTTGTTGATGCTGACTCAGAGGCTGATGTACTTGCTGACTCTGACGCGCTTGTTGACGCTGACTCTGACGCACTTGTTGATGCCGATTCTGAAGCTGATGTACTTGCTGACTCTGACGCACTTGTTGATGCTGACTCAGAAGCTGATGTGCTTGCTGACTCTGACGCACTTGTTGATGCTGACTCAGATGCACTTGTTGATGCTGACTCAGATGCGCTTGTTGACGCTGATTCTGACGCACTTGTTGATGCTGACTCAGAAGCTGATGTGCTTGCTGATTCTGATGCACTTGTTGATGCTGACTCAGATGCTGATGTGCTTGCTGATTCTGATGCACTTGTTGATGCTGACTCAGAAGCTGATGTGCTTGCTGATTCTGACGCACTTGTTGACGCTGATTCTGATGCGCTTGTGCTTGCTGACTCAGAGGCACTTGTTGATGCTGACTCAGAAGCGCTTGTGCTTGCTGATTCTGATGCACTTGTTGATGCTGACTCAGAAGCGCTTGTGCTTGCTGATTCTGATGCACTTGTTGATGCTGACTCAGAAGCGCTTGTGCTTGCTGATTCTGAAGCGCTTGTTGATGCTGACTCAGAAGCGCTTGTTGACGCTGATTCTGACGCACTTGTTGATGCTGATTCAGAAGCGCTTGTTGATGCTGACTCAGAGGCTGATGTACTTGCTGACTCTGACGCACTTGTTGATGCTGACTCAGAAGCGCTTGTGCTTGCTGATTCTGAAGCGCTTGTGCTTGCTGATTCTGATGCACTTGTCGATGCTGACTCAGAAGCGCTTGTGCTTGCTGATGCTGACGCACTTGTTGACGCTGACTCAGATGCGCTTGTGCTTGCTGATTGGCTCGCACTTGTTGACGCTGACTCTGACGCGCTTGTTGATGCTGATTCTGAGGCTGACGTGCTTGCTGACTCTGACGCACTTGTTGATGCTGACTCAGAGGCCGATGTGCTTGCTGACTCTGACGCACTTGTTGATGCTGACTCAGAAGCTGATGTACTTGCTGATTCAGAGGCACTTGTTGATGCTGATTCAGAGGCGCTTGTGCTTGCTGATTGGCTTGCACTTGTTGAAGCTGACTCAGATGCCGATGTGCTTGCTGATTCTGACGCACTTGTTGACGCTGACTGACTAGCTGAGGTGCTTGCTGATTGGCTTGCACTTGTCGATGCTGACTGACTAGCTGACGTGCTTGCTGATTGGCTTGCACTTGTCGATGCTGACTGACTAGCTGACGTGCTTGCTGATTGGCTCGCACTTGTTGACGCTGACTGACTAGCTGACGTGCTTGCTGATTGGCTTGCACTTGTTGAAGCTGATTCAGATGCCGATGTGCTTGCTGATGCTGATGCACTTGTTGACGCTGACTCAGATGCCGATGTGCTTGCTGATTGGCTCGCACTTGTTGAAGCTGACTGACTAGCTGAGGTACTTGCTGATTGGCTTGCACTTGTCGATGCTGACTGACTAGCTGATGTGCTTGCTGATTGACTTGCACTTGTCGATGCTGACTGACTAGCTGAGGTACTTGCTGATTGGCTCGCACTTGTCGATGCTGACTGACTAGCTGATGTGCTTGCCGATTGACTTGCACTTGTTGATGCTGATTCAGAGGCACTTGTACTTGCTGACTCAGATGCTTTTTGAGACTTGTAATCTGAATCATCTAATGTTGGCGTAACTGTATCAACAGTATTATCATCGTAAGTAACAGTTACCAATCCACGTTCATTAACAGAAATTGATTTAATTTGTTTACCAGCATTTAGTTTTTCAATCTCTGCGCGAATTTTTTCTCTATCTTCCGCTGTTGGATTCGTTTTGTTTGTTACCTTAATACTTGCTGGTACCTTTGGTTCATACTTCTCGTTTAGAGGAGCTTGTTGGAGTCCATATTCGACAAAATTAGTATTATCCGACAAGTCACGAACTCTTGCAAATCGTGTCCACTTATTACCTGCACTATATGGTTGAGTAGGATTATAGGTTCCTTCTTCTGTCAATTGACGTGTGTCTGGTTGAGCGACTGAAGCATTGGTAACTGTATTAGTCGTCTGTATCGCAAGACCCTTTTCTGCATATGGACTTGGAATGAGATTTGTCGTTGCATACTTCGGATCTTCATTAACAGAATTATTCCATGCCTCAATATTTTTAACCTTACCACTGTTATCAGTAGTTGTTACAGTAACACGGAATTTATCTCCAGCGTAGATTTTGCTCTTGCCATCTGTCGTCTTAGGAGCTTCTACCCATGTATTTGTAGACTTATCAAATACTTCAACCTTAACAGTAACTTTCGGCGCTTCAGTTTCCTTAGTAATTTCTTTAGTTGTTGATGTGCTAAGAGTCTCTGTTTCTCCAGTAGGAGTCGCTATATCCTTAGTTTGTGTAGCCGTTACAGTTCCCTTTGGAAGCAAACCGTTAGCATCTGCTAATTCATCCGCTCCAAATGTGACACTTGTAGCACCAGCTGGTACCACCTTCGGAGGGAAAGTCTTATCACCGATTGTCAAGGTTACTGTCGCACCTGGTGCCACATCTGTCACTGTAATACTACGGTTTGGAAGACCACCTGTATTTGTTACTTGATCATCTGCGATTTTTGGTGTTTTTAGGTTGACTTTGATGGTTACTGGAACTGTTCGACTGTTTCTAGGCTTATCACCTTCTGTAGTACTTTTCGGTAGAGTGACTCTGACATTTCGTGTATAGTAGCCCGGAGCCGCAACGATGGTATCCGCATCTAGGGCTGTTGTCCCGTCCCATGCAAAATCGACACCATCTGGCATTGGAACAGTCTGAGTAGTCGTCGTACCAGAAGCAGCTGTAGCAGAGTTAGCCTCCGTACTTGAAACAGCTGTAGCAGTGCCATCAGTAGGATTCGTAGTAAGAACGATATCTGTATTCTTAATGGCATTACCTGGAGTGTTAATAATATCTGCTAGTGGGCCTTTATCCCCAACCGTTGTTTCATAAACTTTCTTAGCTACTGGATCCACTACTGAGTAGTCAAAGGTTACAGTACTTGTTAAGGCCGGATCACCATTTGATGCATTACCGAAACGTCCTCTAGAATAGTTGGCAACTGCGGTATAGGTCGTATTGTGGGCTAGAGGTTGGTTATCCGCATCACTTACCTTAGTTGTGTGCCATACGTTACTAAAGGTAGTATTAACCTTCTCAGTTTGAATAGCATTTTCATCATTATTTAGCTTGTATTTAAAGGTTAAGCTTGACAATGAGTAGCTACCTAGGGCGTTCGAGTCATTAAGTCTATCATTATTTACATATAAGTTAGAGAATCCACCAATGTTATTAGCCCAGTTACCACCTGTAACTCTATCCGTTCCACTATCGGCTTTAAAGGCGTAGAATTTACCTGTTTTACCATCTCGTGTAAATGTTTCAAGCTTTTTGAGAACTGTATAGTTGTATTCGATATGAGGGGTAACTGTACCGTCTGGATGCTCAACTTTCAAGTAAGCTGTACGATTTCCAATCTCATTAAAGGTAGGAGCTGTTTCCCAAGTAACTTTCGTACCTTCTGGTAGATTTTTTCCACCAATACCACGAACAAAGGTACGGAGATTCAAATCATTTACATTTTCATTTTGTACAGCATAGAATCTATCAGAAACTTTTTCTACTGCATACTTAACGTTTGGACGAACGAGATTACTTGTTCCATCCAAGTAGGTGATTGTGACTGATCCATCATCATTTTGAGTGTATGAATCAATTTGCTTGTCCGCTTTTGGATTTGATGCTTTGATTGCTTCAAATACTTTAGCCTTTTCTTCTGCTGTTAAGTTGTTTACATCTGCAACTTCAAACTTAGTTTTTGGATCTACACCTGGATGTTTCTCTGACAACTTACCTTGTTTCAGACGGAAGCGGCTACCCTCAGAACGGTTTCCTACTGTATCTTCTGCGACAATGGCACGAGTAACGTGTTGACCATCGCCATACTGAAGATTTGCATTCACTGTACCAGTTTGAATGACTGTTGCTGGTGATGTTGCAGTAGCCGGTGTAACTGTTGTGATATTATTTGGCGCAACAGTTCCCCAAGTACTATGTAGGACATTATCTGTTTCTGATGCTGTGTTTGAACCTTGTCTTACGACAGTATTCGCAATCTTATCACTGTTATCTGTGAATTTAGTTGTAAAGCGGAGTTCATCACCTGCATAGAAAGTATGTGTTGTAAGACCATTTGCGTCAGTTGTTTTTGGAACTGGAACCCAACTACCATCCTTTTGTTTAACTTCTACAACTGTATCTTGAGCTACTGGAGCTACTGTTTCACGAGTGATTGTTCCAGTTGCTGTTGCAGAAGTCAAGACCTTATCTGTATTATCACTAGGATCTCGGCGAGTCACTTCTTGCTTAACCGTAACATTTCCTGTTGGAAGAAGGCCATTATTTGCGTCATAAGCTTCTTTCAATTCAGTAGGACTAAAGGTTACACTTGTATCGTTAGGTCCAGCTGTTTTCGTAAATGTCTTATCACCAATAGTAAGAGTAACTTTAGCCCCTCCTACAACATTATCAATCTTGATAGATTGATTTGGCAAACCACCTTTTTCAGAAATTGTATTTTCTACAATAACTGGTGTTTTTGGATTAACTTTAACAACTACAGGAATTTCAAAGTTTGCTTTATCAGATAATTTATGAATTACCGTACTTGAATCAGGTGGAAGCTCCATATTAACTCTATGGATAGAGAAACCTGGATTCGCAACAGTTGAATCATTTGGTTGTTCACCTTGGTGCCATGTATATTTCGTCGCATCTGGTGCCTCTGTTCGTCCATCTTTAGGAACTACAGCATCTTTTGGATCTGTTACCATGCTACCAAGTCCAGCAAGGTCACCTTGAGATGTTTCAAACACTTGCTTAGCACCATAATCATAAACTGAGTAGTGCCATGTTGTTGAACTTTCAAGAGCTGGATTATCTGCAGTTACCGCACCAAAACGTCCGTTTGGATAAATCGCTGTCAGCTTGTAATCCGTCTTATGAGCCATGTTGTCTACATTCCAGACTCTACTAAAGTAATCATTACCTACAGGTGTTGTTATGTTATCACCTTCGTTATTGAGACGGTAGTCATATTTCCACTTAACAGGTAGCCCATCAAATCCTTGGCGGTTGGCCAGATTTGTATAAACGTATGTATCTCCACCGATCTTATTAAATGTTTTGAAGGAGTGGAAGTTACCTGTTTGATTGTTATTCGTCTTAGTTTCCAGTTTTGGATAGACTTGGTAAGTGTAGTTCAAGTCTTTTGTAGAACCATCTGGATAAGTAATCGTAACAACGGCTGCTTTTCCTGAACCAACTTCACCTGTCGTTGGTGCTGTTTTCCATATGACTTTAGCTGTTTCTGGAATAGTCCCATTGACGAAGTCTCTCGGTGTTAAGTTAGCTACATCTTCATCTTTAATTGCATAAAAATTGCCATTATTTTTAGTTGTTACATTATACTTGTCAGCCTGACTTTGAACAGCTATGGTAATTGTTTGAGTTGAAGTATTGCCACGTTTATCTTTGGCAACGATCTTCACTGTAGACGTACCTTTACTTGTAGGTGCTCCAGTGATTTTACCATTTTCATAGTGCAATCCTGCAGGAAGGCCTGTAATCACAACACCATCTGTATCAGCCAGACCAACACCCTCATCGACAACTGTCAATGGAATATCCACGTGCTCACCTGATGTTGCTGTCGCATTGTTTGCGGTGATTACTGGAGGAACAGTATCTCCTGCTACCTTACGAGCAGTTGAAGGATCACTTGAATAACCATCTGAGGTACGAGTCGTCGAAGTGATGGTTGTATTTGTAGCAACAGCAGCATCTGTAAAGCTCACCTGACCAGTAGTAGGATCGATTGAAACACCAGCAGGCGTTTCATTCAAGCTCCAGCGACCATTACTTGCTTTTGTGGCTGTCAGTGTTTTCGAAGCATTTGTACCTTTTTGTGTATAGGCAATAGTCATCTGATTGACAGTGCTTTCTGAAGTTTTTGGAGCTACTGTCGCGTTACCAAAATTGTCCACGTTAATGGCTGGTTTTGTTGGTCTAGCAACCAAGGCAACTTGAATTTCTTTATCAGTCGCAAATACTGTACGTGTTTCACTGCTTGTATCCTTGGTCTCTGCTGGGAATTCTGCAATCGCATTGTGGGTCCATTTACCTGGAGCTGATAATTGTTTCTCATTACTTACATCATAACGATTGGCATCATTCCACTTGAAGGTCATACCACCTGGGAAGTAAGTATCACTTTGTTCTGTACCAGCTGCAATTCCTGTTGTTGCAATATATTGGTGAGCATCCCCTAGAGTATCTCCAACGTTTTTAAATACTTCCCCATTAGCAGCCGTATTTTTACGAACAACATCGACCACGCGGTACTTCATGTAACGAGTTGTTTCAGTTGTTCCATCTGATACAACAACTTCAGCTATGTGAGTGCCAAGCGTTTGGTTATCATTTACTCTTCCATCAATCAGACGTCCAGAATACTTGTTGCTTTCTGTTTTACCAGTTTGCTCTGTAAAGCTTCCTGATGTCACACCACCTGGTAGGTTTTTAATCTGCAATTTAGTCAACTTACCTGAGTTATCCCAAGCCTTAACGATTGGGTTAAAGGTAGCGCCACGGTAGACTGTAAAGAGCGGTGCATCCGCTTCAGTAGGACGAGTTGTAGGAAGTGTTTTGCCTTGAACAGTTACGTTTGGTGCAATACGGTCGCTTACGTTAAAGTTTACTGCAACTGTATCTGTCGAACCATCTGGGTAAGTTACCAAGATGTTACGTGTATGTTGACCTGCTGTCCAGTTAGTTGGCTCATCTCCAACCCAAGCATAGGTTGTCTCAGCCCCAGCTGTTGTTCCATTAGTCGGGAGACTTGAACGGTTAGTGATATAAGTCTCAGGATTATCAAAACGAACACGTCCGTTTTCCTGGATATCTACATTTTGTGTCGTAGTTGTTGGTGTGTACTTCTCTGTTTGCGGACGATATTCAACTGTGATTTTTGCATCGTTATTATCGTTCGTCGTACCATTGTCATTTGTCAAACCAACTCGGTCATAACCTGCTACATAACGTGTCCAAGAACCTGAATTACCTGTATAGGCTTTTCCGACATGACCTGTCAATTTCACAACACTTGGCTGACTGGCTGATGCACTTCCTTCTTGACCAAGTCTATTTTGATTTGTTGTGAAATTCATCGCTGTTTGTTTTGAATTATCAACAATATCATTTGTCTCAAATTTGCCACTAGGAGCTGTTGCATTACCTCCATTGTCACGAACTTTGATCTTATCCAGTCGTTTAAGGTTATCTGTCAACTTGATATCGACATCAATCTCTTCTTCACGATAAACGAGAATCTTACGAGGATTTGTGTCATCTACCTTAGCACCCTTATTGGCTACGATTCCCGCAATCTGTGGTTTTTCTGTATCTGTGAAACGAGCTCTTACAGTGTTACTGAAGCCAGACTCAACATAATCTTTATCTCTTCCATCATTATCACGATAAGAAGTTTGGTTCTCAATTTTCACCTTAGCATTAAAGCTATCCTGATTTGCCATTTGAACATTGTTAAAGGTAGCAACACCCTTTGCATTGGCAGTCGTTGAAGCAAACTCAACTCCGTTCTTATAAAGAATAACTTTTTTGTTTGGAGTTGCATTTTCTACAGTGATGGTTTGAGATGAAACGTTATCTTGTAGAGTTGTTGTGATTTCTGGAGTTTTTGGTTTTACAACAAACTTAACTGGTGTATCTGCACCCTTACTATCTGGGAATTGTCTATGAATATTGTATTCAAACACCCCTGGTGTACGACCGACCTGATTAGACTCTACTTTGGTATTGGTACCTTTTATACGATATTCAATCGTTGTGCCAGCAGGTCCTTTAGTACCACTATAGTCTTGAGTTCCTGGATGAACCAAGTATTGGTTAGGGTCTGTATAGGCTTGTTTTGTATCTTTGTTTGAATACCACCATTTCAATCCAGCCTTGTTAAAGGCAGATGTATCATATGGAGCTTCAACCTGATTTACGATATAAGTTCCGCTATCGCGAGCTACAAAAGGATAGGCTTTAACATTATCTAACCCCAATGGGTTGGTATGGATACCAATCCCTGCCCAAGTTGTATTGTGAGTTCCTTCACCATACATAACCTTCATGTTCTTGAGGTCACCATTGGTTACGTTATCTGGAACGGTTGTTTCAAAACGGGTTACCGCAACACGTCCACGGTCACCAACGTTGATGTTATTCCAAAGAACACGTTCCTCATTGGTCCAAAGAATAGCTGGCTTGATATTATTTTCCCAAGTCGCCTTACGCCATTGGTCAGAGTTCCCTGTATTGTGATATGACTGAGCTTTCAAGAGGTTATATTGCTCATCTTGGTTGTTCAATGACAAGAAGCCACTATCGACACGTTTGTAGTTGTCTTTAGAACGAACTTCCATCGAGTCACGTCTCATACCATTGTACTCTGCCGGCATCATGTTATCAGATGGCGTAGTAGACTTAGGAAGTCCTGTCATATCCTTTCGAGGTGAACCTGTAGCCGTATCAACATAGGATGCATCAACGATGGTTGTCGGCATATTGACCTGACTAGGGATTTGGATCCAGTGGCGAACGTTGGTCTGTCCCATGGTCTGACGAGGGTTAGACATGAGCGTCCAGATAATCTTTGTAATCTTACCATTGGCTGCGTATACAGGTTCTGCTTTTAGATCAACAGAAGTTTCAACACGTTGTTTAGCATTCGTGTTTTCACCTGATGTTAGATACTTGATGCTTTCACCATTTGCTAGATTTTCAGTCTGTTCACCGATGGCACCTGAACCAGTTTGTGTATTACGAACACGGAACTGTGTTCCTGGTTTCATCGCTTTACCATTAAGGAAATCACGTTTACCGTTATTAGCACGGAGAACAGCGTTAACGATTGAGTTTTGCGCAGATGTAGCTTGCTTGATAACATCTGTCAAGTCAGCATTTGGATTTTTAAGAGCTTCTTCGATAGCTGTTACAGCAGCATTGACCTTAACAACCGCTGCTTCTGTATTTGGCAGACCGATAGACTTAGCGAGGTATTCACCCATAGTCGCTGAGATTTTAGATAGACGTTTGCGGTCTTCTTGAGCTTTCTTGTTGCTCTCAGCAGATACTGTAGTCGCTACGGCAGCTGTTGTCGTTGTATCCACCAAACTTGAAGTCGTTGATGTGATTTGGCTCAAACGAGTTTCAACTGCTTGTAGAGATGCGAGGCTTTCAGTGATAACTTTTGAAAGAGGTGCATCAGCTGTCGCGTTAGCTGCATCTTCCTTACGAACAGATGTCTCTTTGTTTGAAGCTGTCTCTGATGTTGCTGGTTTTGCAAGTTCAGAAGTCACTCCAGTTTGTGATTGAGACGAACTTGTCGAGGCTGACTCAGATGCACTTGTACTTGCACTTTCAGAAGCAGATGTACTTGCCGATACAGAAGCACTTGTTGAAGTACTTACTGATTGGCTTTCACTTTCTGAAAGATGCTTACTTGCATTCTTGGAAGCTTCCTCAGACAAGGATTGGCTTTGGCTGACAGAAACTGATAGGCTGTCGGCTTGAGCCCCCTCCTGATCTTTTACTGTTCCCAAAGTTACTGTGTCTGTATTCGCAAGTGTTTGATTTGACTCTACTGTCTTTTCAAGAGCGTCGTTGGCATAAACAGTTGTTTGTGTTGCAACTGCTCCTCCAAGCACCGTCCCTGCTGCGGCTATCCCTTTCAGGATATCCAATCCAGTCAGTGTATTTGCTGATTGCTCTTCGATAACTTCAGTTGTTACCTGAGCAGCATCTACACCACCACGCAAGACTTTAAAGAGACCAAATTGAGAGGTCGAGGCACGCAACCAATGCTTACCCGACTTAATCAACTTGAAACGGGTCACACGATCCGTCTCTCTATATTCACCTTCTTGGCGTCTAAAAAACATTTTTTAGATTCCTTTCCAATTATATTTATGTGTATTTATCAATAAAATACCAATCTATATTATACACTTCAAATGCAGTTAATTCAATAACTTTCAAAACATTTTTACCTAAAAAAAAAAAGTATTTTATATGGATATTATAGGCGAATATACCGTTTTTTATAAATATTAGAAAAATAGCCATTTTAAACGTTTTCATAGAAACAAAGTCCAATTTTTAAGCGTTTTTATGTTTCAAGATTCCGAAATATTAAATTTTTGTTACAAGGCGTTGGATGCGATTTCCTAACCATTATTATAAAATAGTTTATTTTATAAGCATTTTGTTTCATATCATTATCGCTAAGATGTTTGTATATTTTTATTGAATAGATGAACCATACATAGCTAAAAAATAGCAACATTATCTTACCTTAAAAGCAAGGATAAGATATTCTATTTTCATTATTGGGATTGTAGGATTTCTTATTTATTGTGGATGGAAATAAGATGTGAACAAACCGATTAGGAAAGGATTATTAATTTCTAGAAATGTTTTAGTAGCCTTTGTGTACTGTTGTAGTTTCAATTTTCCATAAAATAAAAAAGTGAACTAAACTGAATTCTGATTTCCAGAAAACTAGTTTTGTTCACTTTTTTTATGGGCTAAACTTTTGTTCCAGCCACTTTTTCAAACATCTATCCGTAGAGAAATCTGCTACAGAAAGATTGTTTACATTTCTTCTTCATCATCACGCTTGCGGCGTTTCGCAAACAGACCTAGACCAGTTACAGCAGCCAAAGCACCTAGAAGTACAGATGATTTAGAAGCTTCTGTACCTGTATTTGGCAACTGCTGTCTTGACTTAGCTGTCGATCCGGCACCATTTCCAACGTGTGAAGTTGAATGATCAGCATTTGATTCTACAAGCGAGCTTGACGCTGAAGAACTTTCAGAAGCTACACCTGAAAGCGACGTACTTGTCGAAGTCGACATAGACTCTGACGTTGAGACTGACACGCTTAGACTCGTTGATTGCGAAGCACTGTCACTCAAACTAAAGTTCGGTTTATCAGTACTATCCGGAACTGACATACTTGTTGATGCTGATTCAGAAGCTGATGTGCTTGCTGACTCTGACGCACTTGTTGATGCCGATTGACTTGCTGACGTACTTGCTGATTGGCTCGCACTTGTCGATGCTGACTGGCTAGCTGAGGTGCTTGCTGACTGGCTTGCACTTGTCGATGCGGACTGACTTGCCGATGTGCTTGCTGATTCAGATGCACTTGTCGATGCGGACTGGCTAGCTGAGGTGCTTGCTGACTGGCTTGCACTTGTCGATGCACTTTGGCTTGCTGACGTACTTGCTGATTGGCTTGCACTGGTTGAAGCCGATTGACTAGCCGACGTGCTTGCCGATTGACTTGCGCTTGTTGAAGCACTTTGGCTAGCTGACGTACCGGCTGATTGGCTCGCACTTGTTGAGGCCGATTGACTAGCTGATGTGCTGGCTGATTGACTTGCACTTGTCGATGCTGACTGACTAGCTGACATGCTTGCCGATTGACTTGCGCTTGTTGAAGCTGACTGACTAGCCGACGTGCTTGCCGATTGACTTGCGCTTGTTGAAGCCGATTGACTAGCTGAGGTACTGGCTGATTGGCTCGCGCTTGTCGATGCTGACTGACTTGCAGACGTACTTGCTGATTGGCTCGCGCTTGTCGATGCGGACTGACTTGCAGACGTACTTGCTGATTGACTCGCACTTGTTGAAGCCGATTGACTAGCTGATGTGCTGGCTGATTGGCTTGCACTTGTTGATGCCGATTGACTAGCCGACGTGCTTGCCGATTGACTTGCGCTTGTTGAAGCACTTTGGCTTGCTGACGTGCTGGCTGATTGACTTGCACTTGTCGATGCTGACTGACTTGCTGACGTACTTGCTGACTGGCTTGCACTTGTTGATGCCGATTGGCTAGCTGACGTACTTGCTGATTGGCTCGCACTTGTCGATGCTGACTGGCTAGCTGAGGTGCTGGCTGACTGGCTTGCACTTGTCGATGCTGACTGACTTGCCGAGGTGCTTGCTGATTGGCTCGCACTTGTCGATGCGGACTGGCTAGCTGAGGTGCTTGCTGATTCAGATGCACTTGTTGATGCCGATTGACTAGCTGATGTACTTGCTGACTGGCTCGCACTTGTCGATGCTGACTGGCTAGCTGAGGTGCTTGCTGACTCAGATGCACTTGTTGATGCCGATTCAGAAGCGCTTGTGCTTGCTGATTCAGAAGCTGATGTGCTTGCTGACTCAGATGCGCTTGTGCTTGCTGATTCAGAAGCTGATGTGCTTGCTGACTCTGACGCACTTGTTGATGCCGATTGACTTGCTGACGTACTTGCTGATTGGCTCGCACTTGTCGATGCGGACTGGCTAGCTGAGGTGCTTGCTGACTGGCTTGCACTTGTTGATGCACTTTGGCTTGCTGACGTGCTGGCCGATTGACTTGCGCTTGTTGATGCTGACTCAGACGCACTTGTGCTGGCTGATTCTGACGCACTTGTTGAAGCCGATTGACTAGCTGACGTGCTGGCTGATTGGCTTGCACTTGTCGATGCGGACTGACTTGCAGACGTGCTGGCTGATTGGCTCGCACTTGTCGATGCGGACTGACTTGCTGACGTACTTGCTGATTGGCTCGCACTTGTTGATGCACTTTGGCTTGCTGATGTACTTGCTGACTGACTTGCACTTGTCGATGCGGACTGACTTGCGCTTGTCGATGCTGACTGGCTAGCTGACGTACTTGCTGATTGGCTCGCACTTGTTGAAGCACTTTGGCTTGCCGAGGTGCTGGCTGATTGACTTGCACTTGTCGATGCGGACTGGCTAGCTGATGTACTTGCTGATTGGCTCGCGCTTGTTGATGCGGACTGACTTGCCGAGGTGCTGGCTGATTGGCTCGCACTTGTCGATGCACTTTGGCTTGCTGACGTACTTGCTGATTGGCTCGCACTTGTTGACGCTGATTCAGAAGCTGATGTGCTTGCTGATTCTGATGCACTTGTTGATGCTGATTCTGATGCACTTGTTGAGGCCGATTCAGAAGCTGATGTGCTTGCTGACTCAGATGCACTTGTTGAGGCCGATTCAGAAGCGCTTGTGCTTGCTGACTCTGACGCGCTTGTTGATGCCGATTCAGAAGCGCTTGTGCTTGCTGATTCTGATGCACTTGTTGATGCCGATTGACTAGCTGATGTACTTGCTGACTGGCTTGCACTTGTTGAGGCACTTTGGCTAGCTGACGTACTTGCTGATTGGCTCGCACTTGTCGATGCGGACTGGCTAGCTGAGGTGCTTGCGGACTGGCTTGCACTTGTCGATGCGGACTGACTTGCCGATGTGCTTGCTGATTCTGATGCACTTGTCGATGCGGACTGGCTAGCTGAGGTGCTTGCTGACTGGCTTGCACTTGTTGAAGCTGACTGACTTGCTGACGTACTTGCTGACTGGCTTGCACTTGTCGATGCTGACTGACTTGCTGACGTACTTGCTGATTGGCTCGCACTTGTTGAGGCCGATTGACTAGCTGATGTGCTGGCTGATTGGCTTGCGCTTGTTGATGCTGATTCAGAGGCTGATGTGCTTGCTGACTCTGACGCACTTGTTGAGGCCGATTCAGAAGCCGATGTGCTTGCTGACTGGCTTGCACTTGTCGATGCGGACTGACTTGCTGACGTGCTGGCTGATTGACTTGCACTTGTCGATGCGGACTGACTTGCTGACGTACTTGCTGATTGGCTCGCACTTGTTGACGCCGATTGACTAGCTGATGTACTTGCTGATTGGCTCGCACTTGTTGACGCCGATTGACTAGCTGATGTACTTGCTGACTGGCTTGCACTTGTCGATGCGGACTGACTTGCTGACGTGCTGGCTGATTGACTTGCACTTGTCGATGCGGACTGGCTAGCTGACGTACTTGCTGATTCTGACGCACTTGTCGATGCGGACTGACTAGCTGAAGTGCTTGCGGACTGGCTCGCACTTGTTGACGCCGATTGACTAGCTGAGGTGCTTGCTGATTGGCTTGCACTTGTTGAGGCTGACTGGCTAGTTGACGTACTTGCTGATTGGCTCGCACTTGTTGAGGCACTTTGGCTAGCTGACGTACTTGCTGATTGGCTCGCACTTGTCGATGCGGACTGACTTGCTGACGTACTTGCTGATTGGCTCGCACTTGTTGAGGCCGATTGACTAGCTGATGTACTTGCTGATTGGCTCGCACTTGTTGAGGCCGATTGACTAGCTGATGTACTTGCTGACTGGCTCGCACTTGTCGATGCTGACTGACTTGCTGACGTACTTGCTGACTGGCTTGCACTTGTCGATGCTGACTGACTTGCTGACGTACTTGCTGATTGGCTCGCACTTGTTGAGGCCGATTGACTAGCTGATGTGCTGGCTGATTGGCTTGCGCTTGTTGATGCTGATTCAGAGGCTGATGTGCTTGCTGACTGGCTTGCACTTGTCGATGCTGACTGGCTTGCTGACGTACTTGCGGATTGGCTCGCACTTGTTGAGGCTGACTGGCTTGCTGATGTACTTGCTGATTGACTTGCACTTGTCGATGCTGACTGACTTGCTGACGTACTTGCTGATTGACTTGCACTTGTCGATGCTGACTGACTTGCTGACGTACTTGCTGATTGGCTCGCGCTTGTTGAGGCTGATTCAGAGGCTGATGTGCTTGCTGACTGGCTTGCACTTGTTGAGGCACTTTGGCTAGCTGACGTACTTGCTGACTGGCTTGCACTTGTCGAGGCCGATTGACTTGCGCTTGTCGATGCTGACTGGCTAGCTGACGTACTTGCTGATTGGCTCGCACTTGTTGAGGCCGATTGACTAGCTGATGTACTTGCTGACTGGCTTGCACTTGTTGAGGCACTTTGGCTAGCTGACGTACTTGCTGATTGGCTCGCACTTGTTGAGGCACTTTGGCTAGCTGATGTACTTGCTGACTGGCTTGCACTTGTCGATGCTGACTGACTTGCTGACGTACTTGCTGACTGGCTTGCACTTGTTGAGGCTGACTGGCTAGCTGACGTGCTTGCTGATTCTGACGCACTTGTCGAAGCTGACTGACTTGCTGACGTACTTGCTGATTGGCTCGCACTTGTTGAGGCTGACTGGCTTGCACTTGTTGAAGCTGACTGACTTGCTGACGTACTTGCTGATTGACTCGCACTTGTCGATGCGGACTGGCTAGCCGATGTGCTTGCTGATTCTGACGCACTTGTCGATGCGGACTGGCTTGCTGACGTACTTGCTGATTGGCTCGCACTTGTTGAGGCACTTTGGCTGGCACTGGTTGACGCTGATACTGACGCACTTGTCGATGCGGACCGACTTGCTGACGTACTTGCTGATTGGCTAGCGCTTGTTGAGGCCGATTCTGATGCGCTTGTGCTGGCTGAAGCTGAGGCACTTGTTGAGGCCGACTGACTAGCTGACGTGCTGGCTGATTGGCTCGCACTTGTTGAAGCCGACTGACTAGCCGAGGTGCTGGCTGATTGGCTCGCACTTGTTGAGGCCGACTGACTTGCACTTGTGCTGGCTGATTGACTTGCACTTGTCGATGCTGACTGACTTGCTGACGTACTGGCTGATTGGCTCGCACTTGTCGATGCGGACTGACTTGCTGACGTACTTGCTGATTGGCTCGCGCTGGTCGATGCGGACTGACTTGCTGACGTACTGGCTGATTGGCTCGCACTTGTTGAGGCCGATTGACTAGCTGATGTGCTGGCTGATTGGCTTGCGCTTGTTGAGGCCGATTGACTAGCCGACGTGCTGGCTGATTGGCTTGCACTTGTTGACGCTGATTCAGAGGCTGATGTGCTTGCTGACTGGCTTGCACTTGTCGATGCGGACTGACTTGCTGACGTACTTGCTGACTGGCTTGCACTTGTCGACGCGGATTGACTTGCGCTTGTCGATGCTGACTGGCTAGCTGACGTACTTGCTGATTGGCTCGCACTTGTTGAGGCCGATTGACTAGCTGATGTGCTGGCTGATTGGCTCGCACTTGTTGAGGCCGATTGACTTGCGCTTGTCGATGCGGACTGGCTTGCACTTGTTGAGGCACTTTGGCTAGCTGACGTACTTGCTGATTGGCTCGCACTTGTTGAGGCTGACTGGCTAGCTGACGTACTTGCTGATTGGCTCGCACTTGTTGAGGCACTTTGGCTAGCTGACGTACTTGCTGATTGGCTCGCACTTGTTGAAGCCGATTGACTAGCTGATGTACTTGCTGATTGGCTCGCACTTGTTGAGGCCGATTGACTAGCTGACGTACTGGCTGACTGGCTTGCACTTGTCGATGCGGATTGACTTGCGCTTGTCGATGCTGACTGGCTAGCTGACGTACTTGCTGATTGGCTCGCACTTGTTGAGGCCGATTGACTAGCTGACGTACTGGCTGACTGGCTTGCACTTGTCGACGCGGATTGACTTGCGCTTGTCGATGCTGACTGGCTAGCTGACGTACTTGCTGATTGGCTCGCACTTGTTGAGGCACTTTGGCTGGCACTGGTTGACGCTGATACTGACGCACTTGTCGATGCGGACACTGATGCGCGGTAATCTGAGTCAGATATATCTGGCGTCACCGTATTTACCGTTCCATCTTTGTAAGTAATGGTCACCGTTCCATTTTCTGCAATAAAATAACTTCTGATACGATTTGCAATCTCTGGATTTGACGCTTTCACAGCTGCCAAGATTTTATCTTTCTCGGCCTTTTTCAAAGCGTTTGGATGTTCAACTTGGAAGACTACTGACGGCTTCTTACCAGGGAATCTTTCATTCAATTTACCTTGAGCAACAACTGCTGCTGGAGTACGTGCTTCATTATTGGACAAGTCTACAGCTTTTACCCCAAGTGTCCATTTATTCCCGTCTGCATATTTCTGATTAGGATTATAAGTCGCTATATACTCTAAAGTAGCAGGAGTATTCGTTGGTCTATTCTTGAATCCTGGTGCACTATCATTCGAAGAATAGTCACCTGAGAATATTCTATCTTTATCAGAAACACCATCATAAAGTTTCAAGTCTCTAAGTTTGCCACTATTATCTGAACCTTTTAAGACAACTTTAACTTCATCTCCAGCAAATATCTCGTATCCACTCGTATCAGGACGGACATTATTTTTCGGAGAAAGTTTTTCCCATTTACCATCCTTCTTGACATAGATTTCAAATTCAGGATTTGGAGCTTCATTTTCTTTAGTAATGTTCTTAGAAGTTGTGGCAGATTGAAGAGTTACATTTCTACCATTTGGATCTGTAACAACCTTTTCTTGTTTAACCGTTACTTCTCCTGTAGGTAACAAGCCATGATTGGTATCAGTGACCCGTTTCAACTCAGACGGTTCAAATGTCACACTTGTTCCAGTAGATTGTTTAGTAAAATTCTGGCCACCTATCGTTAGAGTGACTTTTGCTCCTGGTGTTACATTGTTTACTACAATTGAGCGATTGGGCAAGCCACCCTTTTCAATAACTGAATCATCTGCAATTTCAGGCGCTTGTGGATTAACCTTAATCGTAATCGGAACATTCTGTTTTGCTCTGTATCCAGTAGAATCTGCGGGAAGTTCTACCTCTACTTGCTTAGTAAAGGTACCTACAGTATTAAGTGATGGAGCACCATCAACCCACCTATAATTAGTTCCTGTCGCATCAAAATCTGGATTCCCTGATGCCGCCCTAACAGCTTCTTTAGGACTTGCTACAATTTGTTTAAAGTCTGAGTCATTTGTATTATTTTGTGTAAAAGTATATGAACGCTTTGGTTCAAATTTATAAATATTGTGAACAACATCAACTGTATGACTTAATTTAACAGTATCTCCTGCACCTGTACGACCAACAGGATAAGTAAAAGTCACCTGATGATTATGTCGTCCCACTGTAGTGGTATTAATTGGCGAACTTGCTACTGGTTGCCCATTATTTCGCCAAGTTTGATGAGCCCCACCTGGGTAGTTGTCACTTCCTTCTTTGTTAACATAATCGTGCCATAACGTACCTTTATGAGGTGTTGTTCCTTGAATATCATTCACAGGTCCCTTAGAAGCAATAGTCGCAAAGACCTTATAATTTACCGTTACATCATCAGTTGAACCGTCTGAGTATGTGACTGTTGCTACAGCTGTTTTATTGTCTCCAGTACTAGTTGTACTAATTGGTGTTCTCCAAGTAACCTTTGCCCCTGCAGGTAAAGGTTGCCCACCTTTAAGTTGAACAAAATTAGCTGCATTATTCAAATCGTTAGCTCTTTCACCAACATAAGTATAAAGCGTATCCACTTTAGCAACCGCAGTATACTTCTCAGTTTGATCCTTGACAACAAACTTAACATAACCTTCGTTATTATCAATTTTATTTGATGTATTCTGGTTATCTGTAGCTACAAGTTTACGTTCAGCAATTGTCCCTTTTGGCACGCTTTTATTCAAGGTACCTGTCAATGTAATCGTAGCATTAGTTTGGTTTGTCGTAGAAGTGATTGGATTTGAACGTGTGATACCAGTAAAACCACCATAGTTAGAAGCACTAGTATCCGCACCTCCGGAAGTCGTAGTTAATTTCAATGAATTGATTTTTCCAGAATCATCCGTCGCTTTTAGGGTAATATTAACCGGTTCGTTACGATAGAGATAGATTTCTTTGGTTGCAGGATTGTCATAAGGAATTTCCAATTTCGGACGTTCGTTGACGGTTACTGACTGTGACAGATAATTAGATGTCTCATCTTTATATATAATTCTCGCAGTTCCGTTTGCCTGAACTTCAATATCTCTAATACGGTGCTTAGTCTGATTATTCTTTGCATAGATTGCTGACTTCACAGCATTCTTCTCAGCAACTGTCAGATTATTCTTATCATTAACCGGCGTAAATTCAGGATTCGTAACAGCAAGACGATCTTTCAGTTGCCCTTGGGTGATTCGAACATTCCCACTTCCACCAGCGCCATTTTTATTTCCATACTTATCTGTTGCAATAGCATTTCGTTGCCATGTATTTCCAGAAGAATATGCTAAATCATCTTTCAAATGGGCATTAACAGTAATGCGGGCAGGAGTTGAAGTTGAGGCTGTAATATCTCCAGTTAAATGAGCAACTGTACCTGATCCAAACTGAGAACCGTCAACATTCCCATCCCCTCTAAAGAAATTATCTGTGAGGGCTGGTAAATTGCCATCTGCTTTTGGAACAATTTTAAAATCTGATAATTTCTCACTATTATCTGTCGCAGTAAACTCAATAGTAAAATCATCACCAGCATAGACAATATGTTCACTACCGCGCCCCCCTGAACCTTGAGTTGCTGGGATATCTTGTCCTCCACGAGTAACCTTTACAGAGGGAACCGGAACAATTTGTTCAAATAAATTAGCTTGAACCTTATCCACCGTATTGTCACGATAAGTAACTGTGATTTCACCGGTATTAGATACTGAAAGTGAACCTACTTCATTATTTTTTCTAAAGTCTGTACTAGATAGAATACCTGAATTTGCGTTTTTAAATTTTTCAAGAACTTGTTCTTTCTCAGTCTTTGTTAAGGCTGTTGGATTGTTAACCGTCACAGCCTCACCACTCACAGGCTCGTTACGCTCATTGAAACCTTTGATATGGAAAGTCATACGTGCCGTAGCTTGTTGACCATCACTATCTGTTACAACATATTCAAGAATGTGCGCGCCAGTAGCAAACGGCTTCCACGTTCCATTGTCTCGACCAATCGTACCTCCGATATGTACCGTATATTCTTTTGGATAATAGAGAGGTCGACCAAATTGATACACACCAAAATCACCCCAGTTTCCCTGTTTACTCTTTGGATAATTAGAAGCACTTAAGCCGGTGATAATTGTATTATTAGGTCCTGCATCTAATCTTTTCAACCCCTTATCATCACGCATTGGCATGTCGATTTTAGAAATAGAGTCATCATTATAATAAGTTTTATCTGCAGGCAAACTAATTGTAGGCGGCCTAGATGCTGCACGGTTCTGACCTGCTCCGCCAGTCGAAACGGTTGAACTTATTGAATTGCTATAATTCCCAGAAATGTTAGCGCTTGTAAACGGTTGACTACTTGTCGCTACTTGAGCATTCAACGTAGCCGCACTTGAACTATTGTTCACAGTCGCATAAACCAACATAGTCGCTTCAAGGTTCCTATTTAAGTCATGTCGCTTGTTAAATACATACTCATTGCCAGAGCCACCACGTTTCTCCATTGGCTCTCCATTAAAAAGAACACGAGTAATGGTTGTGTTCTTATCCACTTGTGCGATCAGACCTGCATAATTAAGCGGACTCTGCGAGTGCATTTTGATTTTCCAAACAACCTCACGATTAGAACTTGAATAACTTCCTTGTCCAAGTTGAGCTGTAGTGTGATTATTTACCGCAATCGGAGAAATACCTCGGAGATTTTCTCCCGTTGCCATTGGTTGTCCATTACGGGCATCACGCGCACCTGAATTGGCTCTCAAAACAGCATTGGCAATGGAATTACGAGCTTGAGTCGCTTTTTGCACCACTGCTGTCAAATCACTAGTTGGGTCAGCCAAGGCTTTTTCAATCTCAGTTACCGTAGCGTTGACATTAGTGATAGCCGAGTCAGTATTTGGTAAGCCAACAGCTTTAGCTAGATACTCACCCATCTCGGCTGAAAGCTTGGTTAACTTCTTACGATTTTCATCATTTTGTTTCGCAGAAACTTCCGATGTTGCTATGGCACCAGCAGTCACTCCTGCCAAGCTACTTATTTCTGCATTCGTATCAACCAAACCTTTTTCCAATTTAGCTGATTCCAATACAGGAGCACCTAGCTTAGAGGTAGATAACCCTTCTTTAGCTAACTGACTCTCTTTTGAAACAGAGTCTGCTTTTTCAGAAGTCTCAGAGGCACCATAGGTCTCAGAGGTAGGAGTAGAAAGTTCACTATTGTCTGAAGCTACCATCGACTGACTAGCGCTTACAGAAGTACTTGCTGAGACACTAGCCGAAGTTGATGCGCTTTCTGAAGCACTTGTTGAAATACTAACAGAAGAACTAACACTAGCTGATAGACTAGTGGAAACTGATTCTGAACTAGATACACTCCCACTTACTGAATGAGACTGACTTGCTGAATTTTCAGCATCTACTTTTGCAGTTGTACCAAGGACAACTGTATCATGCATTGCTAGAGTATCTGAACTATCGAGCGTTTTTTCAAGAGCTACCGCATCATTCGCAAACACTTTTGTTTGAGTAGCAACAGCCCCACCTAAAACTGCACCTGTAGCAGCAATCCCCTTTATGATATCCAGACCTGTAATCGTTTTATTAGTTTGGTTTTCTACTACTTCGGTCTTCACTTGAATAGTGTCTACGCTACCACGTAAAACCTTGAACAAACCAAAAAGAGAGGTTGAAGCTCTCAACCAATGCTTACCGGATTTAATCAATTTATACCGAGTCACACGATCAGTTTCGCGATATTGACCCTTTTGACGTCTGAAAAACATTTATTTTTTTCCTCCAAAAAGCGCTACAGTAGTTAGCTTAATGCAATCGTTTTCTATTATACACTATTTATCATATTAAATCAACTTATTTTTTAGTGTTTTTGCTAAAAAAAAAAAGCATTTTCTGCTTTGTTTTGTATAAATTCCCAATTGATAAATAAAGTTAATATACTGGCCAACTGAATCCCTCATTGACTGGGCTATAAAAAAGAGAAATCCATTATTTTTGCCGACGAATGCGTGATGCTTATCTAAAATCAAAAAGAGCATCATTTTTCTTCACATAGACATATATATTGTATGTTATTCAAGGAACTCTTCGCTACTTTCATTAGAATTAAGAGATAGTAAATTTTAAAATATATAGTTTAACTAGGATATTTTTTGAGCAGACCGACAAACAAAAAGGTTGCACTTTCGTAATGCAAATAGCTCGACCTACCAACTCTTACAAAAAATCCCACAATGCCACAACATTCGCAGGATTTTCTGACATAGGAGATTTGGATAAAGTACTATAGTAGTTACTGATTCAAGACCAAAACACCAAGCTTAGTAACTTCCCATTTGCCACAATAACAAAGCCCAAGAATTGATAGCATTCCTGGACATTTCTTATTAAAATATTTAGATCAACCAACATAAAGGTTACCAATTGTTAGGTTACTACACGGAGTTAGCAAAGCAGGTCGCTAGAACACTTTCTACCCATCACGACGGAAAGTTTTACGAAGCGATACTATTCGTGGACTCTGCCTAGCGAAGCGTTTAGGTAGACTGATTGTTACACCACGACACGGAGTTTAGCAAATCGTTTTCATTTGCCAAACGAAGTTAATGACGCAGTTAGCTAGTTTGCTTCTTTACCATTACGACGGAAAAATCCACGGATCGATATTATTCGTGGATTTTTTCCTAGTGAAGCGTTTAGGTAGACCGCCATAGCGGTTTCCGATTGTTAGCTTACGACACTGAGTTTTGCAAATCGATTCTATTTGCCAAACATAGTTAGTGAGGCAGTTAGGTCATACACTATCTAATCGTTACGACGTAAAGTTTTACGAATCGATACTATTCGTAAAACTTTACTAGTGGAGCGCCTAGCCAAGTTCCTTAGAAACTTGGCGTTAGTTACTTAGATTGTTACACAATCAAGTAACTTTGGCGATCTACATCTTCTCTTCCAACTCTACGTCTGGATACTTGTCCGCAAACCAGCGAAGAGCAAAGTCGTTCTCAAAGAGGAAGACTGGCTGGTCAAAGCGATCTTTAGCCAAGATATTTCGGCTTGATGACATCCGTTCATCCAAGTCCTCAGGCTTGATCCAACGAACGGTCTTTTTACCCATTGGGCTCATAACGACTTCAGCATTGTACTCGCCTTCCATGCGGTGCTTAAAGACTTCAAACTGAAGTTGACCAACAGCGCCTAGCATATACTCACCTGTTTGGTAATTCTTATAAAGCTGAACAGCTCCTTCTTGCACCAATTGCTCAATCCCTTTGTGGAAGGATTTTTGCTTCATGACGTTCTTAGCAGAAACTTTCATGAAAATCTCAGGGGTAAAGGTTGGCAGTGGTTCAAATTCAAACTTATTTTTTCCAACTGTCAAGGTATCCCCAACTTGATAAGTACCTGTATCGTAAACCCCGATAATATCACCTGCCACGGCATTGGTCACATTCTCACGACTTTCCGCCATAAACTGAGTCACATTCGACAGTTTAGCACCCTTGCCAGTACGAGGCAGATTGACACTCATTCCACGCTCAAATTCACCCGATACGATACGAACAAAGGCAATACGGTCACGGTGACGAGGGTCCATGTTGGCTTGGATTTTAAAGACAAATCCTGAGAAATCCTTGTCATAAGGATCTACAATTTCGCCGTCCGTTTTCTTGTGTCCATGTGGTTCTGGAGCAAACTTGAGAAAAGTTTCAAGGAATGTTTGCACACCAAAGTTTGTCAAAGCTGAACCGAAGAAGACTGGTGTCAATTCTCCAGCCAGAATAGCTTCCTCTGAAAACTCATTCCCAGCTTCATTTAAAAGTTCAATATCATCCTTGACTTGCTCGTAGAAAGGGTTGCTGCCAAAAAGCTTGTCCCCATCTTCTAAACTAGCAAAACGCTCATCCCCTTTATAGAGCTCCAAGCGTTGGTTATAGAGGTCATAGAGCCCCTCGAAGGCTTTCCCCATCCCGATTGGCCAGTTCATCGGGTAACTCGCAATGCCTAGTACTTCTTCTAATTCTTGCAAGAGGTCCAGTGGCTCACGTCCATCACGGTCTAGCTTGTTCATAAAGGTGAAGACCGGAATGCCACGGTGTTTCACAACCTCAAACAATTTCTTAGTCTGAGCCTCGATACCCTTGGCAGAGTCCACGACCATAACAGCAGCATCCACCGCCATCAAGGTACGATAGGTATCTTCTGAAAAGTCCTCGTGCCCTGGGGTGTCTAGGATGTTGACGCGCTTACCATCGTAGTCAAACTGCATAACAGATGAAGTCACCGAAATCCCGCGTTGCTTCTCGATATCCATCCAGTCAGACTTGGCAAAAGTCCCTGTTTTCTTTCCTTTTACGGTACCAGCCTCACGAATCTCGCCCCCAAAGTAGAGCAACTGCTCAGTGATAGTTGTTTTCCCCGCGTCCGGGTGGGAGATGATGGCAAAGGTACGACGTTTCTTAATTTCTTCTTGAATATTCATAAGTTCTCTTTCTTTGATTCTCTATTTTTCTTGTTTCAATAGCTAAGAATGATTTCTACATTGGATTTTACCATTCCTTTCAACACTCCATTATATCGGATTTTAGCATTTTTTTCAATTTCTATTTTATATCAGACACTGCTAAAGTAGAACAATTCCCCTTGCAATTTTTAAAATAAATGTTACAATAAATATAGAAAAAGGTGTTGCGTCAACAACACCCCACAGAGCCGTTTAAGACGGTGGCTGTAATTACATAACTAAAAAATAGCTCGTTAACTCGCCAAAGTTAGGACGGCTATTTTTTTGTCTCTTTTACCAATTCAAGGATGAACTTTAGGAGCGTGATAACAAAGTTACCAGCTACAAACATGAGTGTCAAAGACTCAAAAGGGGACAAATTTGGTTACTCCTTTCTACTAAGATTTTACAGGTTCTGCACATAAGCATCACCATCCTTTCGATTTCGTAACCACCGTCTTCACTTCTCTGTTAAACTATTGTACCATATATTTTCCCCTTTGAAATCCGCTTTTCAAATAAATCATCATCAAAATCCTTTCTCCATCCTATACCTGTCTTTTTTCATCTTTCCCTCCCTTATTTATAGGAAAATATGGTAAAATAGAACAGACTAAAAATCATCATTTCACGAAAGGATGCAAGATGAAAATTACGCAAGAAGAGGTAACACACGTTGCCAATCTTTCAAAATTAAGATTCTCTGAAGAAGAAACTGCTGTCTTTGCGACTACCTTGTCTAAGATTGTTGACATGGTTGAATTGCTGGGCGAAGTTGACACAACTGGTGTCGCACCTACTACGACTATGGCTGACCGTAAAACCGTACTCCGCCCTGATGTGGCCGAAGAAGGAACAGACCGCGATCGCCTGTTTAAAAACGTACCTGAAAAAGACAACTACTATATCAAGGTACCAGCTATCCTAGATGATGGAGGAGATGCCTAATGACTTTCAACAATAAAACCATTGAAGACTTGCACAATCTCCTTGTTTCTAAGGAAATTTCTGCAACAGAATTAACCCAAGCTACGCTTGAAGACATCAAGTCTCGCGAGACAGCTATCAACGCTTTTGTTACCATCGCTGAAGAGCAGGCTCTTGCTCAAGCCAAAGCCATTGATGAAGCTGGAATTGACGCTGATAATGTGCTTTCAGGAATTCCACTTGCAGTTAAAGATAATATCTCTACAGATGGTATTCTCACAACTGCAGCCTCAAAAATGCTCTACAACTATGAGCCGATCTTTGATGCGACAGCTGTTTCAAATGCCAAATCAAAAGGCATGATTGTCGTTGGAAAGACCAACATGGACGAATTTGCCATGGGTGGATCAGGTGAGACTTCTCACTACGGCGCTACTAAAAATGCTTGGGACCACAGCAAGGTTCCTGGTGGTTCTTCAAGTGGTTCAGCTGCAGCTGTAGCCTCAGGCCAAGTCCGTTTGTCTCTTGGATCTGATACTGGTGGTTCTATCCGCCAACCTGCTGCCTTCAACGGGATTGTTGGTCTCAAACCAACCTACGGAACAGTTTCTCGTTTCGGTCTCATTGCCTTCGGTAGCTCATTAGACCAAATCGGACCTTTCGCACCAACTGTTAAGGAAAATGCCCTCTTGCTCAACACTATTGCCAGCGAAGATGTCAAAGACTCTACTTCTGCTCCTGTCCGCATTGCCGACTTTACTTCAAAAATCGGCCAAGACATCAAGGGCATGAAAATTGCTTTGCCTAAGGAATACCTTGGTGAAGGAATTGATCCTGAGGTTAAGGAAACTATCCTGAACGCAGCCAAACACTTTGAAAAACTCGGTGCTATCGTCGAAGAAGTCAGCCTGCCTCACTCAAAATACGGTGTTGCCGTTTACTACATCATCGCTTCATCTGAAGCTTCATCAAACTTGCAACGCTTTGACGGTATCCGTTATGGCTACCGCGCAGAAGATGCAACCAACCTTGATGAAATCTATGTAAACAGCCGTAGCCAAGGTTTTGGTGAAGAAGTGAAACGTCGTATCATGCTGGGTACTTTCAGCCTTTCATCAGGTTACTACGATGCCTACTACAAGAAAGCTGGCCAAGTCCGTACCCTCATCATTCAAGATTTCGAAAAAGTCTTCGCGGATTACGACTTGATTTTGGGTCCAACTGCTCCAAGTGTTGCTTATGACTTGGACTCACTCAACCACGATCCAGTTGCTATGTACTTGGCTGACCTTTTGACCATCCCAGTCAACTTAGCTGGTCTCCCAGGAATTTCAATTCCTGCTGGATTTTCTCAAGGTCTACCAGTCGGTCTACAATTGATTGGTCCTAAGTACTCTGAGGAAACCATTTACCAAGCTGCTGCTGCTTTTGAGGCAACAACAGACTACCACAAACAACAACCCGTGATTTTTGGAGGTGATAACTAATGAACTTTGAAACAGTCATTGGACTTGAAGTCCACGTAGAGCTCAACACCAATTCAAAAATCTTCTCACCTACTTCTGCCCACTTTGGAAATGACCAAAATGCCAACACCAACGTGATTGACTGGTCTTTCCCAGGAGTACTTCCGGTTCTCAACAAAG
This sequence comes from Streptococcus mitis, assembly GCF_047463435.1. Lineage (GTDB taxonomy): Bacteria > Bacillota > Bacilli > Lactobacillales > Streptococcaceae > Streptococcus > Streptococcus mitis_DS. Next base: position 27,576 of record NZ_JASHDW010000013.1, read on the forward strand.
GTGTTGTTGATGCCGGTATCAAAGCTGCTCTTGCCCTCAACATGGACATCCACAAAAAGATGCACTTTGACCGCAAGAACTACTTCTATCCTGACAATCCCAAAGCCTACCAAATTTCTCAGTTTGATGAGCCAATCGGTTATAACGGTTGGATTGAAGTCGAGCTAGAAGATGGTACGACTAAGAAAATCGGTATCGAACGTGCTCACCTAGAGGAAGACGCTGGTAAAAACACTCACGGTACAGATGGCTACTCTTACGTTGACCTCAACCGCCAAGGGGTGCCATTGATTGAGATTGTATCTGAAGCTGACATGCGTTCGCCAGAAGAAGCCTATGCTTATCTAACAGCCCTCAAGGAGGTCATCCAGTACGCTGGCATTTCTGACGTTAAGATGGAAGAAGGTTCTATGCGTGTGGATGCCAATATCTCTCTTCGCCCGTATGGTCAAGAGAAATTCGGTACCAAGACAGAGTTGAAGAACCTCAACTCCTTCTCAAACGTTCGCAAGGGGCTTGAATACGAAGTCCAACGTCAAGCTGAAATCCTTCGCTCAGGTGGTCAAATTCACCAAGAAACACGCCGTTATGACGAAGCTAACAAGGCAACCATCCTCATGCGTGTCAAGGAAGGTGCTGCAGACTACCGCTACTTCCCAGAGCCAGACCTACCAATCTTTGAAATCTCAGATGAGTGGATTGAGGAAATGCGTACAGAATTGCCAGAGTTTCCAAAAGAACGTCGTGCACGCTACGTCTCTGACCTTGGCTTGTCAGACTACGATGCTAGCCAGTTGACTGCAAACAAGGTCACTTCTGACTTCTTTGAAAAAGCTGTTGCTCTTGGTGGTGATGCCAAGCAAGTCTCTAACTGGCTCCAAGGGGAAGTCGCTCAGTTCTTGAACGCTGAAGGTAAGACACTGGAACAAATCGAATTAACACCAGAAAACTTGGTAGAAATGATTGCCATCATCGAAGACGGCACTATCTCTTCTAAGATTGCCAAGAAAGTCTTTGTCCATCTCGCTAAAAATGGCGGTGGCGCGCGTGAATACGTTGAAAAAGCAGGCATGGTGCAAATCTCAGATCCAGAAATCTTGATCCCAATCATTCATCAAGTCTTTGCCGATAACGAAGCAGCCGTTGCCGACTTCAAGTCAGGCAAACGTAACGCAGACAAGGCATTCACAGGCTTCCTTATGAAAGCAACCAAAGGCCAAGCCAACCCACAAGTTGCCCTTAAACTCCTTGCTCAGGAATTAGCGAAGTTGAAAGAAGATTAATAGCAGACTTTTTATATACCTTTTTCTACTTTAGTACTTTAGAAAGAAGAAAAAATGAACAAATTTTTACGATTGCTATTTATTTTAGTCATCATCGCTATGTTAGGTGCTTCTATACTACAAATTTTCTTTCCATCATACATGGGAAGTCACTCCGGGTACGGAATCTCTGCTGGTTGGCAACGAGAAATTGGAATATGGAACCTAGCTGTATTAATTCTTATTCTCGGTGTCAATATTAAGTACGATTGGTTTTATCTACGAATCGTGCTTCTCGCTCTCATCTTCGGTGGGATTGGAATAGGAACAAATCACTTAGTCAATTTTATGGAGTATCATTCTCCTATAAATGCTATCGGTGCTTTCGAAAATTACTTGCTAGCGACGGGGTGGATTGTAGGGTGGCTCATTGAATACCATTCCATAAAGAAGATAACTGCTAGTAAATAACGACAAGTATATCTTAGATGATTTTTAAAGGTTATAATATAGTTTAATAATCATTCAAATTAAGAGATCTACCTTTTCAATAGCCTCAATCCCATATCCTTCTTGAAGAGCTCAGCTACGACCAAGAAAGTCTTTGTTCACCTAGCTAAAAATGACGGTGGTGCGCGTGAATACGTTGAAAAAGCAGGCATGGTTCAAATCTCAGATCCAGCTGTCTTGATTCCAATCATCCACCAAGTCTTTGCCGATAACGAAGCCGCTGTTGCCGACTTCAAGTCAGGTAAACGTAACGCAGATAAGGCCTTCACAGGCTTCCTTATGAAAGCAACCAAAGGACAAGCCAACCCACAAGTCGCCCTTAAACTCCTTGCCCAAGAATTGGCAAAGTTGAAAGAAGAGTAATATATAAAAGAAACCAGCCCTGAGGTTGGTTTTTTTCTCCCCTACCAAATCCCAGTAACTATTTTGGCTTTATTTCCAGAAGATTTTATGGTAAAATGAAGAGTAATAATATTTATTAAAGAGGTAAAAACATGATTGAAGCAAGCAAATTGAAAGCTGGTATGACATTTGAAACTGCAGACGGAAAATTGATCCGCGTTTTGGAAGCTAGCCACCACAAACCAGGTAAAGGAAACACGATCATGCGTATGAAATTGCGTGATGTCCGTACTGGTTCTACATTTGACACAAGCTACCGTCCAGAAGAAAAATTCGAACAAGCTATTATCGAGACTGTCCCAGCTCAATACTTATACAAAATGGATGAAACTGCCTACTTCATGAACACTGAAACTTACGACCAATACGAAATCCCAGTCGTAAACGTTGAAAATGAATTGCTTTACATCCTTGAAAACTCTGATGTGAAAATCCAATTCTACGGAACTGAAGTAATCGGTGTAACTGTACCAACTACTGTTGAATTGACAGTTGCTGAAACACAACCATCTATCAAAGGTGCTACTGTTACAGGTTCTGGTAAACCAGCGACTATGGAAACTGGACTTGTTGTCAACGTTCCTGACTTCATCGAAGCTGGACAAAAATTGATCATCAACACTGCAGAAGGAACTTACGTTTCTCGTGCCTAATCTCTAGAAAGAGGTCATTCTATGGGAATTGAAGAACAATTTGGCGAAATCGTTATCGCTCCACGTGTACTTGAAAAAATCATTGCCATCGCAACTGCTAAAGTTGATGGTGTCCACTCATTTTCAAATAAATCCGTATCTGATACCCTATCAAAACTCTCTCTTGGTCGTGGCGTCTACTTAAAAGAAAGCAACGAAGAACTAACTGCTGACATCTACCTCTATCTTGAGTACGGTGTGAAGGTACCAAAAGTTGCTCTTGCTATTCAAAAAGCAGTCAAAGATGCTGTTCGTGATATGGCTGATGTGGAACTTGCTGCTGTCAACATCCATGTTGCAGGAATCGTTCCAGATAAAACACCAAAACCTGAGTTGAAAGATCTATTTAACGAGGACTTCCTCAATGACTAGTCCATTATTAGAATCTAGACGCGAACTTCGTAAATGCGCTTTTCAAGCTCTCATGAGCCTTGAATTCGGCACAGATATGGAAACAGCTTGTCACTTTGCCTACACACATGACCGTGAAGATGCAGATGTGCAAATCCCTGCCTTTCTTCTGAACTTGGTTTCTGGCGTTCAAGCTCAAAAAGACGAATTGGATAAACAAATCAACCAGCACCTCAAGTCAGGCTGGACAGTTGAACGATTGACCTTGATCGAAAAAAACTTACTACGCTTGGGAATCTTTGAAATCACATCATTTGATACACCTCAGCTGGTAGCAGTCAATGAAGCCATTGAACTTGCTAAGAATTTTTCAGATCAAAAATCAGCCCGTTTTATCAATGGACTGCTTAGTCAATTTGTAACTGAAGAAAATGAATAATCGAAAAGGTGTTTGGTCTTCCAAGCACCTTTTGACTTTCCCCTCTGCACGGAGTAAGAGCCACATAAAAACTAGAACTGACTGCCAGTTCTAGTTTTTATGTATTCTGAGGTATTAGTATTTTCTAAATCGTTGGTAACGTTCTTCCAACAACTCCTCGAACGTTTTTTGTGACAGTAAAGCTAGTTCCGTTTGGAGTTCTTTTTTGACACTCTTAATCAGTTCTTTACTAGAAAGTCCTGCTTCAGAAATCACCTTGTCCACCACGTCCATTTCTAACAGTTCATGCGAAGTGATTTTCATCAGTTCTGCCGCTTCCATGGCACGACTGCCATCTTTCCATAGAATGGAAGCAAAACCTTCTGGACTGAGAATGGCATAGATAGAATTTTCCAGCATCCAAACACGGTCTGCGACTGCTAGAGCCAGAGCCCCACCAGAACCACCTTCACCGATAATGATAGCAATAATAGGAACTTTCAGGTCACTCATTTCCATGAGATTGCGAGCAATAGCTTCTCCCTGACCACGTTCTTCCGCTCCCACACCAGGATAGGCACCTGCAGTATTGATAAAGGTCACAACTGGACGACCAAACTTTTCAGCCTGTTTCATCAAACGTAGGGCCTTACGGTAGCCTTCTGGATGCGGTTGACCAAAATTCCTCTTGAGGTTATCTTGTAAACTCTTGCCTTTTTGGATACCAACCACTGTTACAGCTTGGTCCCCAAGCCAGCCAATACCACCAACAACTGCACCATCATCACGAAAAGAACGGTCACCATGTAATTGGATAAATTCATCAAAAATGCCTGTCGCAAAGTCCAAGGTTGTCAAACGACTCTGCTCACGCGCTTCTCTGACTATTTTTGCAATATTCATCTAGGACACCCTCCATGCAATCTGACTAGGCTAGCAATCGTATCTGGTAAGTCTCTTCTTTTGACAATAGCATCCACAAAGCCATGTTCTAATAGGAATTCTGCCTTTTGGAAATCCTCAGGCAAGCTTTCACGAACCGTGTTTTCAATCACACGACGTCCAGCAAAACCGACCAAGCTCTGTGGTTCAGCCAGAATGATATCGCCTTCCATAGCGAAAGAAGCTGTCACACCACCTGTCGTTGGATCTGTCAAAATCGTCAAGTAAAAGAAACCAGCATTTGAATGGCGTTTAACTGCTGCAGAGATCTTGGCCATCTGCATGAGACTCATGATTCCTTCCTGCATACGGGCGCCACCAGAGGCTGTGAATAGGACAACTGGCAATTTTTCGACAGTCGCATACTCAAACAAACGAGTGATTTTTTCACCTACAACCGTACCCATAGAAGCCATGATAAAGTTGGAATCCATAATCCCAAGAGCCACAGTCTGACCTTTAATAAGAGCTATTCCTGTCACAACGGCTTCATCCAGACCTGTTTTTTCACGCATAGTTGCTAGTTTCTTTTGATAACCAGGGAAATGCAAGGGATCCTTGCTTTCAATCCCTGTAAACAATTCCTTGAAGGTTCCCATATCAATCGTCAAAGCCAAGCGTTCTTGGGCAGAAATACGAAAGGTGTAACTACAGTGCGGACAGATACGCTCACTTCCCAGATCCTTCTGATAAATGGTATGCTTACAGCCTGGACACTGGGAGAATAATTCATCTGGAACCTCTGGCTTAGCTTGAGGTTTTTCCCTAACCGAACGATTGGGATTGATTCGAATATACTTATCTTTTTTACTAAATAGAGCCATTGATTCCCCTTTTCGGTTTAAACTCTTGAAGTCATTTTATTCTTTTTCTTGATATTTGGGTAAGAATGTTTCCATCAAGAAAGAAGTGTCGTAATCCCCAGCAATGACATTGCGATCTGAAATGAGGTCAAGCTGGAAATCTGCATTGGTCTGCACCCCTTCAATCTCTAATTCATAGAGGGCACGTTGCATTTTCATCAAGGCATCAAAACGATTTTCACCGTGAACGATGATTTTAGCAATCATACTATCATAATAAGGCGGAATGGTATAGCCTGGATAAACTGCTGAATCCACGCGCAAGCCAACTCCTCCACTTGGCAGATAGAGATTGGTAATCTTACCTGGACTTGGGGCAAAGTTGAAGGCTGGATTTTCTGCATTGATACGACACTCGATAGCATGACCTCGTAGGACAATATCTTCTTGCTGAACAGACAAAGGCTGACCTGCCGCAATGCGAATCTGTTCCTTAACGATATCCACACCTGAAACAAACTCTGTTACCGGATGTTCCACCTGAACACGAGTATTCATTTCCATGAAATAGAAATTGCCACTAGCTTCATCAAGAAGAAACTCAATGGTCCCTGCATTCTCATAGCCAACAGACTCTGCAGCTCGAACAGCCGCAGCACCAATTTCATTGCGTAGCGTTTTCCCAATTGCAATCGAAGGGCTTTCTTCCAAAACCTTTTGGTTATTCCGTTGAAGAGAGCAATCCCGTTCCCCCAAGTGGATTACATTTCCGTGTTCATCTCCTAGGATTTGAACCTCAATGTGACGAGCTGGATAGATGACCCGTTCTATGTACATGGCACCATTTCCATAATTGGCCTTGGCTTCACTAGAGGCAGTTTCAAAGGCTGAAACAAGGTCTTCTGGTTTTTCAACCTTACGAATTCCTTTACCACCACCACCTGCTGAAGCCTTGAGCATAACAGGATAGCCAATTTTTTCAGCAACAATCAAAGCTTCCTCAGAGTTATGCACTTCCCCATCTGAACCTGGAATGACAGGCACACCTGCCTTGATCATCTGAGCACGCGCATTGATTTTGTCTCCCATCATATCCATGACATGACCAGATGGGCCGATAAACTTAATCCCCACCTCTTCACACATGGTTGCAAATTTGGAATTTTCACTGAGAAAGCCAAAACCGGGGTGAATGGCTTCTGCTTCTGTCAAGACTGCAGCTGATAGAACCGCATTAATATTGAGATAAGACTCTGTTGCCTTACCAGGGCCGATACAAACTGCTTCATCTGCTAAAAGCGTATGAAGGGCTTCCTTATCAGCAGTTGAATAAACCGCCACCGTCGCAATCCCCAATTCACGCGCCGCACGGATAATACGAACCGCAATTTCACCACGATTGGCAATTAAAATTTTTCGAAACATGGAGAACCTCCTTAGTTCCCTATTGCAAAGGTAAGAGTACCACTAGCTGCAAGCTTGCCATCCACTTCAGCCTTTGCTTCAACCACAGCTATGGTGCCACGACGTTTTACAAACGTTGCCGTCATAACTAATTGGTCACCTGGTACAACTTGCTTCTTGAATTTAACCTTGTCCATACCAGCATAAAAGACCAGTTGTCCTTTATTTTCAGGCTTAGACAACTCCAAGACACCAGCAGTTTGCGCCAAGGCTTCCATAATCAGAACACCTGGCATGACAGGGTATTGAGGAAAATGACCGTTGAAGAAGGGCTCATTGATGGTTACATTTTTGATGGCAACAATGGTATCCTCACTCACTTCCAAGACACGGTCTACTAGGAGCATAGGATAACGGTGGGGAAGGGCTTCTTTGATTCCTTGAATATCGATCATTTGATACGTACCAATCCTTTACCAAACTCAACCATTTCTTCATTAGAAACGAGAATTTCTGTTACCACACCATCCTTAGGAGCTGGGATTTCATTCATGACTTTCATGGCTTCGATAATTACCAATGTTTGGCCTTTTTTAACACTATCACCAACTGTTACAAAGGCAGGTTTATCTGGACCAGCAGCCAAGTAAGCCACCCCAACAAGTGGACTCTCTACAACATCTCCCTCAGCAGCTACACTTGTTTCAGCTGGAGCTTGAACTTCTTCTGCTACAGGCTCTGCTGGAGCAGATGTAGGAGCCGCTGGACTTGGTGTTGCTAGAACGGGCGCTGGAGCGACTTGAGCTGCAACTTCGGATACGAGTCTAGCTTCATTCTTGCTAAACTGTAACTCATCCGTCCCATTTTTATAAGAAAATTCTCTCAAACTTGACTGGTCAAATTGAGCCATCAAGTCTTTAATATCGTTTAAATTCATAGTTATTTATTCTCCCAACGTTTGAAAGCAAGAACTGCATTGTGGCCACCAAAACCAAAAGTATTTGAAATGGCGTATGGAATTTCTTTCTCCAAGCCTTGTCCATAAACGACATTGGCTTCGATATAATCTGATACTTCACTTGTTCCAGCTGTCATTGGTACAAAGTTATGACGCATAGCCTCGATTGTGACGATAGCTTCTACTGCACCTGCAGCCCCCAGCAAATGTCCTGTGAAAGATTTGGTTGATGATACAGGTACTTCCTTACCAAGAACAGCTACGATCGCACCACTTTCTCCTTTTTCATTAGCAGGAGTTGACGTTCCGTGAGCATTGACATAGGCTACTTGTTCTGGGGAAATCTCAGCTTCTTCCAAGGCTAGTTTGATGGCCTTGATAGCTCCCTGACCTTCTGGATGAGGAGAAGTCATGTGGTAGGCATCACAAGTATGTCCATAACCAACCACTTCAGCAAGGATAGTTGCCCCACGTTTTTCAGCGTGTTCAAGACTTTCAAGAACCAACATCCCAGAACCTTCACCCATGACAAAACCATTACGGTCCTTATCAAATGGAATGGAAGCACGAGTTGGGTCCTCTGTAGTAGAGAGAGCTGTCAGTGCTTGGAAACCAGCAATAGCAAAAGGTGTGATAGAAGCTTCTGAACCACCTACCAACATAACATCTTGGAAACCAAATTTAATTGAGCGGAAGGCATCCCCAATCGCGTCATTTGATGAAGCGCAGGCAGTATTGATGGATTTACAAACACCGTTTGCTCCAAAACGCATAGCAACATTTCCTGAAGCCATATTTGGCAAGGCTTTTGGAAGGGTCAATGGTTTCACACGTTTTGGTCCTTTGTCATTTAGGCGAATCACTTGATCTTCAATTTCTTTGATTCCACCAATACCAGAGGCAACGATAACACCAAAACGATCTTTATCAAGAGCCTCTACATCCAAATTGGCATGATTAACAGCTTCTTGGGCTGCGTACAAGGCATACAAAGAGTAGTTATCAAAACGATTGGTATCTTTCTTAACAAAGTATTTATCAAAAGGAAAATCTTGGATTTCTGCCGCATTATGCACATCAAAGTCACTATGATCAAATTTTGTAATTTGACCAATTCCGATTTTTCCAGTTGTCAAACTATTCCAAAATTCTTCTGGTGTATTTCCGATTGGAGATGTTACTCCATAACCTGTTACTACTACGCGATTTAGTTTCATCTTTTTTACCTCTAGCTTCTGCTACATACTTAAGCCACCATCAATGGCAACCACTTGACCAGTTAGATAATCTTGGCCTGCTAAAAATACTGTTAAATCTGCAACCTGCTCTGCCTGCCCAAATTCTTTCATAGGAATTTGTGCCAGCATAGCATCTTTTACCTTGTCTGATAGAACAGCTGTCATATCGGACTCAATCATTCCAGGTGCAATAGCATTAACCCTGATATTGCGATTGGCCACTTCACGAGCCACAGACTTGGTAAAACCAATCAAACCAGCCTTAGAAGCTGCATAGTTAGCTTGACCGATATTTCCCATCAAACCAACAACACTAGACATATTAATGATAGCACCTTCTCTAGCTTTTATCATCGGTTTCAAGACTGATTGTGTCATGTTAAAGGCACCAGTCAAGTTAACCTTGAGCACTTTTTCAAAATCTGCTTCTGTCATCTTGAGCATCAGGGTATCTTGGGTAATTCCTGCATTGTTAACCAAAACATCTACTGAACCCAGCTCTGCAATAGCTTGATCAACCATACGTTTAGCGTCTACAAAATCTGACACGTCTCCTGATATAGGAACCACCTTGACACCATAGTTTGAAAACTCAGCGAGCAATTCTTCTGAAATTGCACCACGACTGTTTAAAACAATATTGGCTCCTGCCTGAGCAAACTTGTGGGCAATGGCAAGACCAATCCCCCGACTCGAACCTGTAATAAAGATATTTTTATTTTTTAGTTGCATTCTTTTCTCCTGTTTCCTCCTGTATTTATGGGAGAAGGGATTACTAGTTTCCTAGAAGAGCTTCCAAACTCGCCTGATCTTCAACATTGGCTAGTTTAGCTGTCTTATCAATTTTTTTGACAAAGCCTGACAAGACTTTCCCCGGTCCAATCTCGATAAAGTTGGTTACGCCTGCTTCTTGCATAACCGCAATACTTTCATAGAAACGAACTGGTTCCTTGACCTGACGCGTCAAGAGTTGAGCAATGTCTTCTTTTTGCATAACTGCAGCTTCTGTATTGCCGACTAGGGGACAAGTAAAATCTGAAAAACTTACCTGAGCTAGAGTTTCAGCTAGTTTCTGACTAGCTGACTCAAGGAGAGCGGTATGAAAAGGTCCTGAAACCTTAAGAGGAATCAAGCGTTTGGCACCAGCTTCCTGCAAGAGTTCTACAGCTCGATCAACTGCAACCACTTCCCCACCAATCACGATTTGTGCAGGTGTATTATAGTTGGCTGGGGTAACCACTCCAAGTTCGGAAGCTTTTTGACAGGCTTCTTCAATGACCTCTACTGGCGTATTGAGAACTGCTACCATCTTACCAGAGCCAGCAGGAGCCGCTTCTTCCATATAGGCTCCACGCTTAGCAACCAAGGCAACCGCATCTTCAAAATCCAAGGCGCCACTGGCCACCAAGGCAGAGTATTCTCCAAGAGACAAACCAGCAACCATATCAGGTTGATAGCCCTTTTCTTGCAATAAACGGTAGATAGCAACTGAAGTCGCTAAAATGGCTGGTTGCGTATAGCGGGTCTGGTTAAGTTTTTCTTCTTCCCTATCAATGAGATGACGCAAATCGTAACCAAGCACCTGACTTGCTTGATCAATCGTTTCTTTGACAATAGGGTAGTGATCATAGAGATCCCGTCCCATACCTAGATACTGGGCACCTTGGCCAGCAAATAAAAAGGCCGTTTTAGTCATTTCTTACAACTCCTGCCCAACGAGAGGCTTCTTCTTGAATTTTCTTAGCTGCTCCGTAATACAAATCTTTTAGGATTTCTTCAGCTGTTTCTTCTTTGGAAACAAGTCCTGCGATCTGACCTGCCATAACAGATCCACCATCCACATCTCCGTGAACAACCGCTTTGGCTAGAGCACCCGCTCCCATTTGTTCAAAAATTTCTAAATCTGGATTTTCTTGTTTAAAGGCATCTTTCTCAGCTTTTTCAAAATCACGAGTCAGTTGGTTTTTAATAGCTCGAACAGCATGTCCAAAGTGTTGAGCTGAAATTGTAGTATCAATATCTCTAGCTTTTAAAATTTTCGCCTTGTAATTTGGATGGGCATTAGACTCTTTTGCAACGACAAAACGAGTTCCAACCTGAACAGCTTCTGCACCTAGCATAAAGCCAGCAGCAGCACCTTCACCATCCGCAATCCCTCCTGCAGCAATAACAGGAATAGATACAGCAGCAGCAACCTGGCGCACCAAGGTCATGGTTGTTAATTTACCGATATGCCCCCCAGCTTCCATTCCTTCTGCAATAACGGCATCCGCACCGATTTTTTCCATGCGTTTAGCTAGGGCAACACTTGGTACAACAGGAATAACCGTAATACCAGCTTCATGGAAACGTTCCATGTATTTGCTTGGATTTCCTGCACCTGTTGTCACTACCTTAACACCTTCCTCGATAACGAGGTCTACAATATCTTCCACAAAGGGAGACAAGAGCATGATGTTGACACCAAAGGGTTTATCAGTCAATGATTTGATTTTATCAATATTTGCCTTGACAACTTCTTTCGGGGCATTCCCCCCACCGATAATCCCTAGTCCTCCAGCCTTGGAAACAGCTCCTGCCAAATCACCATCAGCAACCCAGGCCATTCCTCCTTGAAAAATAGGATAATCAATGTTCAATAATTCTGTAATACGTGTTTTCATAGTGCCTCCATCGTTTCTTGCTTACGTAATAGTTCGATACCGTCATAATTTGACAATCAAACTATTGCCTAAACAAGAGGGAGTGGGTTTCCCTACTCCTTCTATTTATATTCTGTTTATTTTGCTTGCTCTTCAACATAGGCAACCAAGTCACCAACTGTTTTCAAGTCATCTTCTGCTTCGATTTGGATATCAAAAGCATCTTCGATTTCTGAGATTACTTGGAACAAGTCCAATGAATCTGCGTCCAAATCATCAAAAGTTGATTCAAGTGTTACTTCTGATGCGTCTTTTCCAAGTTCTTCAACGATAATTTCTTGTACTTTTTCAAATACTGCCATGATAGGACTCCTTTAAAATAAATAGTTTTTTATAACAATGTGTTCACCACATGATTACCTAAATTGTAAGAATGAGCGTGCCCCATGTCAAGCCTCCACCGAAGCCTGATAGTAGAACAGTCTGGCTACCATCTAAACGGATAAGACCTTGTTCTACACACTCTGAAAGTAAAATCGGGATACTGGCTGCACTGGTATTGCCATATTCCATCATATTGGCTGGAAGTTTAGCTCGGTCTACACCGATTTTTTTAGCCATCTTATCCAAAATACGGTCATTAGCCTGATGAAGTAGCAGATAATCCAAGTTTGTCGCCTCTATAGGAGATTCATCAATAGTCTGCTTGATAGATTTAGCTACATCTCGAATAGCAAAATCAAAGACCGCGCGTCCATCCATCTTCAAAAATGAATCTGCATTTTCTTGATCTGAAAACGGAGAATGCAAGCCTGAATGTCCATAAGTTAGACACTCGCTACGACTCCCATCACTATTGAGACTCTCAGCCAAAAAATGCTCTTTCTCGCTAGCTTCTAGCAAGACTCCACCAGCGCCATCTCCAAACAAAACAGCTGTTGATCGATCTGACCAATCGAGTGCTTTAGAAAGGGTCTCACTACCAATCACCAAGCCTTTTTGAAAGCGACCAGAAGCGATAAACTTTTCAGCAGTTGAAAGAGCAAATACAAATCCACTGCAAGCCGCTGTTAGGTCAAAAGCAAAGGCCTTATTAGCACCAATATTAGCTTGAACACGAGCAGCTGTAGAGGGCATCATCGAATCTGGAGTAATGGTAGCTAGAATGATAAAATCCAGCTCTTCTCCTGTGATTCCAGCTTTTGCCATCAGTTTCTTAGCAACCTCTGTAGCCAAATCACTAGTAGATTCTGCTCTTGAAATATGCCTTTGTCGTATTCCCGTCCGACTTGAAATCCACTCATCATTGGTATCCATAATCTGAGCCAAATCATGATTTGTAACCACTTGCTCTGGCACATAATGAGCAACCTGGCTTATTTTTGCAAAAGCCATTATCTCAAATCCTCCAAAAATTGATAAAGATTAGTCAAACCTTTGCTCATAACCTCCATTTCTTGCTTACTCATACCATCAATGATTTTTTCAACCATGGCCTTGTGGAAGCGTTTATGTAGCCTATGAACCAAGCGACCTTTCTTTGTCAAATGCAGATGCACCACACGACGATCATGTTCTGAACGAATGCGTTCAATGTAACCCTTGCGTTCGAGATTATTCAAACTAGTCGTAACTGTCCCAAGAGTCACCATCAACTCTTTCGACACTTGACTTGGTGTCACGTCTGGGAATTTCCCAATTACATCAATCGTATGCATTTCTTTGATGGAGATATCCTTGAAACGACTACCCCTCAAGCTAACTTCCTCAATAACGAGGACATTGTTAAATATAGACGTTAAGTATTCATTAATTCGTTGGTAGTCCAATCTTTCCTTCCCTCCTTTTCAAAAAAACTTTTAGAATCAAAACATTTGACAAAAGAATTATATCAAAGTTCAAAGAATGGTGCAAGTATTTTTTTATTTTCCTGTAAATTTAGGTCGTCTTCTTTCCGAATGAGCCCGAACTCCTTCTTTGAAATCCTCTGTTTGAGCTAAGGATTCCTGTAGGTTCAGTTCTAAAGTAGCATAATCTTGCCAATCTTTGAATTGGCTCTCCCACACCAACTTCTTAATGGCAGCATAGGAATTGCTTGAACCACGTCTTAATTTTTTAAGAAGCTGTTCTCTCGTCTTTTCAAGTTTATCAGCTTCACAGACACGGTAAACCAACCCCCACTCTAGAGCTTTTTCTGCGTTCAAAGCCTCACCTGTCATAGCTAATTGAGCAGCACGCGTCACACCAATACTTCGACTCAAGAGATGAATTCCTCCTGCATCCGGAGCCAAACCAACTCCAACAAAAGCTTGGATAAATTTAGCCTTATCCGTTGCCAGACAGAAATCTGCAGCAACAGCCATATTCGCTGCGGCACCTGCAACAGCCCCATCAACCTCCATCAAGACAGGTTTAGCAATTTGCTTGATTTTATAAGAAATAGTATTGACCAATTCTGCGATTTTTGTCAATGATGGAATATCATCCTCATCGACTGCTCGCTTCATCTCAACCAAATCTCCCCCAACTGAAAAGACTTTGCCATTCGCGTTGATTAAGACAAAATGCACAGCCGGATCCTCTTCTGCCAAAGTCAGAGCTTCTAAAATCTCCTCGCACATAGGGATATGAAAACCATTTGCGACCTCAGGACGATTCAAGGTAAGGATTGCCAAATCCTCTTCAAGCTGATAAATAATGTGTTCCATCAGGACTCCTTTTTATTTTATAAGCAGTTTAAATTATTCTATTTTCAAAGTATATCTTTTTTAAAATCAGAAAGCAAGAAAAAATCAACTGAAAGTGTCTCAGCCGATTAGAAAGGCTCGCTTTATACTAGAAAGCATCTTATTTTCTTCATTGAAAAAAGGCTTTCTTTCTGCTATAATCGTATAAAATACTTACTTTAGGAGTTCTTATGAAGGTTGTTAAATTTGGAGGTAGCTCTCTTGCCTCTGCTAGTCAATTAGAAAAAGTTTTAAACATCGTAAAAAGCGATTCAGAGCGTCGTTTTGTAGTCGTTTCTGCGCCTGGTAAACGCAATGCTGAAGATACTAAGGTTACGGATGCCTTGATTAAATACTACCGCGACTATGTTGCTGGTAACGATATTAGTAAGAGTCAAAACTGGATTATCGACCGCTATGCTGCTATGGTTAGTGAACTAGGTCTTAAACCAGCTGTGCTAGAAAAAATTTCTAAAAGCATTCGTGCCTTAGCTACTCTTCCTATCGAAGAAAACGAATTTCTCTACGATACTTTCCTAGCAGCCGGTGAAAATAACAATGCTAAATTGATCGCTGCCTATTTTAACCAAAACGGTATCGATGCACGCTATGTTCACCCTAGAGAAGCTGGTATTGTGGTCACAAGTGAACCTGGTCACGCTCGCATCATTCCATCAAGTTATGACAAGATTGAAGAATTGACAAATACAAATGAAGTTCTTGTCATTCCTGGTTTCTTTGGAGTTACCAAGGAAAATCAAATCTGTACCTTCTCACGTGGAGGATCAGACATTACAGGTTCTATCATTGCTGCCGGTGTTAAGGCAGACCTCTATGAAAACTTTACAGACGTTGATGGTATCTTTGCAGCCCACCCTGGTATTATTCACCAACCACACTCAATCCCTGAGTTGACCTACCGTGAAATGCGTGAGTTGGCCTATGCAGGCTTCTCAGTCCTTCATGACGAAGCCCTTCTACCTGCCTACCGTGGAAAAATTCCTCTGGTTATCAAGAATACCAACAATCCTGACCACCCAGGTACTCGTATCGTTCTAAAACACAGTAGTGATGAATTTCCAGTAGTAGGAATTGCTGGTGACTCAGGCTTTGTCAGCATTAATATGTCGAAATACCTCATGAACCGTGAGGTGGGATTTGGTCGCAAGGTTCTTCAAATCCTTGAAGATCTTAACATCGGTTGGGAACATATGCCAACAGGTATCGACGATCTTTCAATCATCCTCCGTTCTCGTGAACTAACTCCTATCAAGGAAGAAGAAATCCTTCGTCAGTTGGTTCAAAAGGCTGAAGTAGATCATGCAGAAATCGAACACGACCTTTCAATCATTATGATTGTTGGTGAAAAGATGAAGAGTCATATCGGAGTAACTGCTACTGCAACACGCGCTCTATCTGAAAACAAGATCAACATACAGATGATGTCTCAAGGTTCTAGTGAAGTTTCTATCATGTTTGTTGTCAATAAAGACCAAGAGAAAGCAGCAATCAAAGCCCTCTACAATGCCTTTTTCGGTGAAAGTAAGGAAGACTAAGCATGGCTCAATCACTTAACAAAACAGTGCTCCTCAATACGACAGGCACCTCCTACCTCTCTATAGCTGGGAAAGTTGGGAAATTTCTTATTGGGGATCAGGCTCTTGAATTTTACCCAGATGTCAACGTCGAACAATTTATCCAAATTCCTTGGAGCCATATCAACCAAATTGGAGCCAATGTTACTGGGCGAAAAATCAGTCGCCACTTCGAAGTCTTTACAGACAGAGGAAAATTCCTCTTTGCTTCAAAAGACTCAGGTGCCATTCTCAAAATTGCTCGCGAAAAACTAGGCAATGACAAGGTCGTCAAACTTCCGACCCTGATTCAGACAATTAGCCAAAAATTTAAAAATCTATTTGCAAAAAAGTAGAAACTTTAGTATAATCATAGCAACGGATAAGTAGGTTATCTTCTTCTTTCAGAAAGTCTGCGGGTGCTGCGAGCAGATAGGAGGGATAGGTGAAATTCTACCGTTAGTAACAATTGCATACACAATCAAGTGCACACCTGTGAAGTTGGATGGAACCGTGGCCCTGCCACTCCAACGCTTTGTCAGGTGTGCTTTTTTCATAAAGGAGTTCTTATGTTAGATATCAAACGCATTCGTACAGACTTTGATGCTGTCGCAGAAAAATTGGCTACACGTGGTGTAGATGCTGCTGTCTTGAATGAGATGAAAGAAATCGATGCTAAACGTCGTGACATCTTGGTCAAGGTTGAAACTCTCAAGGCAGAACGCAACACAGTTTCTGCTGAGATTGCCCAAGCCAAACGCAACAAGGAAAATGCAGATGACAAGATTTCTGCCATGCAAACTCTATCTGCTGAGGTTAAAGCCTTGGATGCTGAATTGGCAGAAATCGATGCTAAATTGACAGAATTTACCACTACTCTTCCAAACATCCCTGCTGACAGCGTTCCTGTTGGGGCTGACGAAGATGACAATGTGGAAGTTCGTCGTTGGGGCACTCCACGCGAGTTTGACTTCGAACCAAAAGCTCACTGGGATCTTGGTGAAGATCTTGGTATCCTTGACTGGGAACGCGGTGGTAAGGTAACAGGCGCTCGTTTCCTCTTCTATAAAGGTCTCGGTGCTCGTTTGGAGCGTGCTATCTATAACTTTATGTTGGATGAACATGGAAAAGAAGGCTATACGGAAGTCATCACGCCTTACATGGTTAACCATGACTCTATGTTTGGTACTGGTCAATATCCAAAATTCAAGGAAGACACTTTTGAACTCAGTGACAGCAATTATGTCCTTATTCCTACAGCCGAAGTTCCTCTGACAAACTACTACCGTGATGAAATCCTTGACGGTAAAGACCTGCCAATCTACTTCACTGCTATGAGCCCATCATTCCGTTCTGAGGCTGGTTCAGCTGGCCGTGATACTCGTGGCTTGATTCGTTTGCACCAATTCCACAAGGTTGAAATGGTTAAATTTGCTAAACCAGAAGAATCTTATGAAGAATTGGAAAAAATGACAGCTAACGCTGAAAATATCCTTCAAAAACTTAACCTTCCATACCGTGTCGTTGCTCTCTCTACTGGAGATATGGGCTTCTCAGCTGCTAAAACTTATGACTTGGAAGTTTGGATTCCAGCACAAAATACCTACCGTGAAATTTCAAGCTGTTCAAACACAGAAGATTTCCAAGCCCGTCGTGCCCAAATCCGTTACCGTGATGAAGCAGATGGCAAGGTGAAATTGCTCCATACCTTGAACGGTTCTGGACTTGCAGTTGGACGTACAGTGGCTGCTATTCTTGAAAACTACCAAAATGCAGATGGTTCTGTGACCATCCCAGAAGTTCTTCGTCCATACATGGGTGGCGCTGAAGTTATCAAACCATAAAAATAAGGCCTAGCTATTTCTAGCTAGACCTTTTTTCGTAACCAAATTAGATAAGCACCTAATACAAATAATAAAATAGTGAGGCATATAATAGTTTCAACCAGTACCAAATAATCCAAAAATGGAAGTTTCAAGATTCCCTGAGCCATCTTAAGCGAAGTAGCTGTGATAATGGTTGGGAAGGTGAGTGCTGAGAAGGCTGGTTGAAAACCTTGTTTTAAAATATTGGGCAGACGAGTTAAAACAAAGAAAAAGAAGGATTGGGAAGCCAAAATCATGACAATCAAGAGCCAAGTCGGTAGGCTAGCTCCTCCAACTCGAACCAGGGACGCCAAGAGTAGAGAGAAGGGAGCACAGTAGATTCCTTCTTGCCCAAGCAAGGCTAGTGGGAGCGGATGTTTCTTTAAATCGCTATAAATAAGCGGGTAGAGATAGAAGGTCAAGAGAAATCCAAAACTCAAGGTCGCATAGGCAATTTCGATGATACCTACAAGAGGATAGGTCAAGGCTGCTACTGCTATCCCTACATAGAGAACCGTCCAGCTAGGAGTCGCATGAACCCTCTGACCCGGATAGGCAAATTTAATGGTGAAACCAGCAATCAAGAACAAATCCAAGAGAAATGAAAACCACCAAAGTCCTTGCGCTACCAAAGGGAAATGAGGGAAGACTCGAAAGACATAAGTCGATAAAATCATCCCAGCCATGGGAAAGGTCGCCATTCCTGACAAAAGAGGAGGCTTGGTCAATTCTTGCTTTGTTTCTTTCCAATTAAAGAGATGAAGAAGCAGAAAAAAGAGCCACAAAACCAAACCTGTCAGACTCAATAGATAGGACAGAACCGGCAACGTATCTAAAATAAGATTTCCAGCTCCTGCCAAACCTAGCAAACAACCAGAAAATACCAAAGGGAGTTTTTTCATCCTAACCTCCAATAATCATGTTAGTTTCAGTATAGCATAAAAGCGCTTAAATGAGGACTTAAAAAAACGAAGTCCGATTATTTCAGACTTCATTTTACTCAGATATGAATTAGGCATAAGGTTGCAATTCTGGATTAATTGGGGTATTAGCTAGGTTGTTGGCATAGTTACAGAGGCTTGCTAGGCTGACACCAAGAACCACATCCAAAGCATTTTGTTGGGTGTATCCAGCTTCTAGAAACTCAGCCAAGGCTTCATCTCCTACACGACCCTTGGTATTGATAACTGCCAAGGTAAACTTAGCTAGGGTGTCCAATTTAGGATCTGTTTCAATTGGAGTACGATTGCGAAGGGCTTGCAGAAGGTCATCGTTCATCTGGATTTGTTTGATTGAAAAGGCTGTGTGACCTGCGACACAGAAGGCACAACCATTGGTCACGGCTGCCGTGATCTGCACCACTTCACGCTCAACGGGTGTCAGGCTGTTGCGACGATTGATAGCTCCGACAGTTCTGTAGGCTTCTAAGGCAGTTGGTGCATTTGCCAAGAGGCCGATTAGGTTGGGAATATAACCATTGTTATCTTTTTCTACTGTTTCAAGAACTTCTTTCACTTCTGCTGGTGCTGATTCGACTGTATGGATAGTAAATGTTGTCATCATAAAACCTCTTTTCATTTTGTTGAAACCTAGTCTATCACAGATTCTATACCGTGTATAATATATATTTTAAATTGCATCGATAAAAATTTTTTATGAAAGAAAAAAATCACACGCGATGTGTGATTTCATTATTTATTAAAATACTTTTTAGTTTCAGCAATAACGACCGGCGACAAGACTAAGAGGGCAATCAAGTTTGGTAGAGCCATCAAGGCATTGACAATATCTGCGATAATCCAAACCATATCCAACTCGATAAATCCTCCCAACAAGACCATGAGCACAAAGACCACACGGTAAAGCCAGATAAAACGAACACCAAAGAGGAACTCGAAACAGCGTTCTCCATAATAGTTCCAACCTAGAATTGTCGTAAAGGCAAAGAGTACAAGGAAGATGGTCAAGAGGGCAGGTCCAAAGTGTGAAAAGACTGTTGAGAAGGCTGACTGAGTCAAGGCAACCCCATTTAAGTCGCCGCTCCAAACACCAGTCACCAAGATGGTCAAACCAGTCAAGGTACAGATAATGAGGGTATCAATAAAGGTTCCTGTCATGGAAATCAATCCTTGCTCTACTGGTTCATTTGTCTTAGCCGCAGCTGCTGCAATGGGAGCCGAACCCAGACCAGATTCGTTCGAGAAAACACCTCGCGCCACACCATTTTGAATAGCCATTCGAATGCTAGCGCCAGCAAATCCACCTACCGCAGCAACTGGACTAAAAGCCGATGTCAAGATTAAAGCGATTGTGGCAGGGATTTTCCCAATATTAAAGAAAATAACTGTAAGAGTTCCCAAAATATAAATGATAGCCATAAAAGGAACAACAGTAGTTGAAACCTTTGAAATGGACTTGAGTCCACCAAAGACAGCAATCGCTACAAAGACAGACAAAACAAGAGCCGTGATGGCTGGCGAAATAGTCGTTGTATTTTGGATAGATTCTGTTATCGAGTTGACTTGGGTGAAGGTTCCGATTCCCAATAGGGCTACTAAGACACCTGCGATAGCAAAAAAGATGGCAAGTGGTCTCCACTTTTCTCCCATACCCAAAAGTATATAGTGCATGGGACCTCCTGCAACAGCACCGTTATCGTCTTTAGTCCTGTATTTAATAGCTAATAAACCTTCCGCATACTTGGTAGCCATTCCAAAGAAAGCAGCCATCCACATCCAAAAGAGAGCTCCTGGTCCACCAACCTTGATAGCCGTCGCAACTCCGATGATATTCCCCGTACCAACTGTCGCTGCGAGGGCTGTACACAAGGCCGCAAAACTAGACACATCGCCATGCCCCTTATCCTTAGTAAAAATAAGTTGAAAGGCCTTAGGCAAACGCAAAACCTGTAAAAGTCCGAGACGGGCAGTGAGGTAAATCCCTGTTCCGACCAATAAAATCAAGAGGGGAGGACCCCAAACAAAAGCATCAATTGATTTTAGCAATTCTAACATTCTATTCTCCTATCTTTTCAACCCCAAAAGAAAGAGCACATGCACGATACATGTACTCTGGAATGCTTAGATAAATGCTAAAAAGCGGTCTATCCTAGCTCTGTCCTTTTACCTGAGAGTTTGAGCAGTTGTCTGCCTTGCCCCTTCGGTGCCTTTACGGTCTCTCCAGAGTTCCGTCCATTTACAGTCATGGAAAATCAAACGATTCCCCACTTCTATTAAACTTCATTCGGTGTTGGTATTTAATTGATTCTTATTCTACAAAAAATGTTGGCTTTTGTCAATGTGTTTTGGGAAATTCTTATTTGACTCTGTAGAAGAAAGATTGAGCATTTCCATGTGCGTGGGGTGCTTGGTGAATAATCATTCGATCTCGACTAGTATCAGATGCATCTTCTACAAAATTTGGCTCAGTAACTGTCGGAATAACAACTCCTGCAGGAATCATATCGAGTTGTGCTCTCAAAGTTGGGGCTTTATAACTCGTAATTATATAGCCATCCCTAAAAACAGCATCATTTATATCCACATAAAATTCTGCCGGTTCTATTAAACCATTTTTACTGAAAACTAGATCCTGTCCCCCATTTCCAGTACTCCATCTTCCTTCAATACTAGAGAAATCCCCATTTTTTATAGCGTTTATATCCATTTTTTTAGAAACACTTTGGTTTGATGAAGATGAAGTTCCAGTAAATTTTTCTGTTACAGATTTCCAAGTAAGATTAGATAGATTCATTCGAGTACCAGGACTAACTTCATCCTCTGTCTTGGCCTCTTTAACCTTTTCTAGTTTGTCCCCATTACTATTCAACTGCCAAATGGTATGAATGGTTTGTGGATCTCCTGCGAACGGATTCCACTGGGTATAAAGCTTGCCATCTTCTAGGAGATAGGCCTTAAAGCGAGTTCCAAGCATTTGCATTTTATTTTCAGCATTGGTGAGGCGAATGACTTTCTGATCCTTGAGTGTGAAAATATCTAGAATCTCACTACCATTTTTCGAAGATACAATCATTTCATCAATGCCATTTTTATCCATATCAACCATTGCATAGGTAAAGGCTTGACTGCGTTCTGCCATCCCTGCATAGATATTAGCAGTTAGATTGATGTTATCCTTAACTTCTGACTTATGGTCTAGAAGAAATTCATAATCCTTCAAAATGCTATTATAAGGACTGTAATCCACACTT
The DNA here is from genome assembly GCF_047463435.1 of Streptococcus mitis. GTDB lineage: Bacteria > Bacillota > Bacilli > Lactobacillales > Streptococcaceae > Streptococcus > Streptococcus mitis_DS. The sequence continues at coordinate 49,573 of NZ_JASHDW010000013.1, forward strand.
GATTTCCCCTTATCTGCACTTGCCCCTCCAGGAATCTTATCTGAAACAGACTTCCAGCTTAAAGTCTCTAGAGAAATGGGCGAACCGACACCAAGATCTGCTAGCTCTTGAGCCTCCTTGCCCTTCACCAAGGACTGACCGTCCTCACTAAATTGATAGTGGGCATAGATGTGACTCGTTGCTGTACCAGCCCCACGATAAAGTAGAGAATTGTCTGGTAAGATACCGACTATCATTCTCTCACCAATCTGGTCTAAACGATTTTCTTGATTGGTCAGACGGATCACCTTTCCATCTTTCAAAGTACGGATATCAAGCAAGCTCCTTTTACCACTCTTCATTTCAAGAGCAAGCAAGAGTTCATCCACTCCGTCGTTATTCAAATCTGTCCTGTGATAAACTACATCTGTATAAAAACCTTGAGAAGACTTCACTTGACCAGCTAGAGGATTGACATCCATACCTGTCGGCAAGGTGCCTTTTGCTACTTTTTCATAGTCATCGAGAACCTTATTATATTGGCTGTAATCTATCTCTGGACTTGCTGCAGATGTATCTGATGTTGAATCAGATGGTGTTTCTGCGCTTTTGTTCCAAGGTAGATACTGACAGCCTCCCAAACATAGCGTCAGTAAAAGCGTTGTGGCTAATAATATCTTTTTCATATTTCTCCCTTATCTAAGAGAAAGGAACCAGCCTGTGCTAATTCCTTTCGCTATTTTTACTGTATCAAAATGTTACCTATTCGCAAATTATTTTCTATTTATTTGTTATAAGCCATTTCTCACAAGCTATCATTCTAGCGAACCCATTTACCTGAGCCATCTACTTGGTAGCCATCTGGTGTATGTTCATTGACTGCCATCTTACCATTTGACTTGAGATAGTAATCGCCTACCCATGTGTTACGAGCATAGCTTCCTTCTGACGTTAGGTAATAGTAAGATTGGTAGCTACTATCATAAATCCACTCACTCTTGGCCATTTTACCGTCTGATTTGAGGTAGTAACTTCCAGCCCAGGTATTACGCGCATAGCTACCCTCTGCTGTCAAGTAATAGTAAGAGCTGTAGTTATTGTCATAAATCCACTCGCTCTTAGCCATGTAACCACCTGATTTAAGATAGTAGTTGCCTGACCAAGCATTCTGAACAAAGTTACCTGAAGCATTTAGGTAGAAGTATGAATTGTACTGAACATCAAAAATCCATTGATTCACTACTTTCACACCAGCTTTGTAGTAAGAAGAACCTGACCAGCCAGTCTGACCTGAGGTTGAGTTAGTAGCTTGTTTTGGAGCTTCAGTTGGTTTTGGTTTTTCTGTTTCTTTAGGAGTTGAAGAGTCTAGAGGATTGACATATTTTTGATCTTTAACAGTGAATGTTGCTGATCTACCACTAAACTTATGCAAGGTCTCTCCTTCTTTACTTTCTCCATGAAATTGTAAGTAATATTCACCATCTGGAACATTTGCAAAATTAGTCCAATCTTGCTTTGTAATCGGAACAGATGATTTATCAAATCCTTGATTGAAAGTATCTTTTCTAGGAATTTGCCCTGTCTTTGCATTTACAATATCTGCATATATATATACAGAATATTTTACAGGTACATTTTCAACAGTCATATCCACATAGATACTTTTATTTTCTGAACCTGGTGTAATTTTATAGTCCACCTTATGATTTTCAATTTTGGTAATTTCCGCATGCACTGTCTGCGCTGAAAAAGGTAGAACTCCTGCTGTATCAATTGTTGACAATACTCCGACTGTTGAAAGTGCCAAAGCACATACTAATAATTTCTTTTTGTTCATGTTATTCATTTCCTTTATTTTATTTTTAATATTTATTTGTTTAAAAACTATCACTCATCTATCCGACAAAACGATGGTTCTTCACACGAAAGACAACAGATTGTCCATCGTATACCTTGCCATCTTGTCCTTTTCCTTTGATAACAAAGCGATAACTGCCATCTGGAGTGGCACTAAAGAAGTGACGAGTTTGAAAGGCACGTAGACTTGGATTATAGGTCACAGTAAACTGAGTTTGTGTAGAAACTGAACCTGTATTTGCATCAACTAAGGCAAAATCATAGTCTACTTTATAAGATGAAGATGGAGTGCTAGGTAGAGCGATATCGATATAAGTCATAGCATCATTGACATGATAAAGGCTTATTCCTAATGATGTTGCTTGTGAACTGCTTGCTGTATGAGTTCCCTCAGAACTAATCCACTTGCCTGAGCCATCAACTTGATAACCATCTGGTGTACGCTCATTCACTGCCATCTTTCCATTTGACTTGAGATAATAATCACCTACCCAAGTATTACGAGCATAACTGCCTTCTGAAGTTAAGTAATAGTAAGAACTGTAGTTACTGTCATAAATCCACTCACCTTTAGCCATCTTACCGTTTGACTTGAGGTAGTAATCACCCACCCAAGTGTTACGAGCATAGCTACCTTCTGTTGTCAAATAATAGTAGGATTTGTAGTTGTTATCATAAATCCACTCACCTTTAGCCATCTTACCATTTGACTTGAGATAATAGTTGCCCACCCAAGTGTTGCGGGCATAGTAGCCATCTGAGGTTAAGTAATAATAAGCTCCATCGTTCTTATCATAGATCCACTCGCTTTTAGCCATGTATCCACCTGACTTAAGATAGTAAGCACCCTCCCATGCATTTTGAACATAATTACCTAAAGCATCCAGGTAGAAATAGGAATTATAGTTCTTATCGAAAATCCACTTACTAGTAACTTTAGTACCATTTTGGTAGTAGGACGAACCTGACCAGCCATCTTTTTGACTTGTTGTCGATTGGTTAGAAGTCTTTGGAGTTGAAGTAGCTGTTGTCTTACCAGTCAGGTTCTTAACAGCCTCTTTAAACTCTTCTACAGTCCCCTTCCACTCTATGTAATTGGCACCAGACTTATTCTCATTAGCTATATAATTACGAGCAGATTCTTCGAAATAAGATAATTCTGGAGTGGTTTTTGTAGCCCAAATAATGGGACGATTAGCAGTACCTCTCCAATTTTTAAATACTTCTGAACCCTTCGGAACAAGAATATAGTATTTTGCAGATGGATTAATAGTCTGGGTGTCAGCCTGCACCGTTTGTACTGAAAAAGGTAGAACTCCTGCTGTGTCTACAAGAGTGACCAGACCAAATGTTGCAGCCGCTAGGCTGGTTACTAAAACTGTTTTTGACTTCATTATCAAAAACCTCCTTTAAATTTTTATTATTTACACTTACAGTAAGGGATGGACTCTGCTATATTTATGAAAAGAGTATCTATGTTTACCTTTACTTGATTTTTAAACTAACTTTTTATGAAAGGGAACTATACTTACCACTAAAAATTATTCTTTTAATTTTCATTGTAGCCAAAATCACGAGTCCTTAAAATTTCTTTCCACCAGTTTTCCCTCTCTATTACTTCAGCTTTAAGAGTTTTATTAGAAAAAATTTCTAAAATTGTATATATAAAATTCTTTTCAAAATATTCCCCACCTTTTTCTTCATACAAAGCTCTCAAACCTTTATTACCACCGTGATAGCTATCAACATAATTTGCCCAACGCCCCCATAACTTTTGCTCTCCATACGCAGCCCCAACATATTTTTTACCTGTTTCCTTATCAACTTGTAAATAAACTGCATTTAGATTTCCCAAAGCCGTTCTCCAAGATGGATTTCCGTTAGAAATAATCCCTTTTAATTCTGGATAAGTCAAACATACATTTTCATATCCATTAAAGTTTTTAGTATCAATTTTTCTTTCTAATATTGAGTTTAGAGTAAACCATTCTAATGAATCTTCTAATCTAAATCTAAAATGTTGTGATTTGGTAGGTCTTACCATTTTCATAATTAAACGCCCATTCAATCCTACTTCATCAAATTCAGAGACAGGAATTAAATTATAAAAGGTAGTCGTAACGCCATCTTTTTCAACTTCATACGTACTCGGTTGTGTAAAAACTCCCACAAACAACCATAATTTATTTTTTAAATCATAAGGAATAAAATGAATAGTATACTGCCTATCCATAACATAATTGAAACCTGGTGTTTTTCTTTTTCTGTTGCTGTCATGAAGAAAACCAATCTCTTGTAATAAACGATCATGATTTAAAGCAAATAATGTATTCGTATCAATTCCAAACTGGTCTATATTATCCAATTTAATATTAAATTCAGTTAAATCATCAATTCCTAATAATGTTTTTAAATTAAGCATATTTTATTTCCTTTCACTATATTCTCAACTTAAAGAGCCTCCTAAGATTTTCTTCAAAAATAGTTTTAGATTTATATTATTTAACCTTTAGGTTACCTCAAAAATTCCCCCACAATATTCACACGTTTTAAAAGTTCCTATTATACCTTCTGTTGGTGTGTGACATGTTGGACAGTAGAATCGTTTTGCAGTTAGACGATAATCTGTTTCTTTTCGCATTTCATTTCCTTGATCTACAAGAACATCTTCGTTTCGATTTTCATACTCTAAAACTGTTTTTAAACTTGTTTTGTATTTTTTCATGGTTGGTGGTTTTAGCAATAGAATGAATGAAATTACTAAAAAGATAAAAAATAACCCAAATAAAAACTGAATGAACAAATTGAACGTGGAATAGTAAAAATTCAAAAATTGATCCTCACCTTTCCGTTCCAATAAGGAAGTACTTTCTTGCAGTAAAATTTGGCATAATTTAAGACCATTTACAAAGCATATTATGAAGATAGGAGGATAAATAAATTTTGTTATAACTAAACGATAGCGTTTCATCTATTTCTCTCCTTTCTAGAAAGCCAACAACCACAATAATCGCAACTTTCACCTTGACCCAATTCCAATAAATTTCCTCCACCACAAGATGGGCAAATTACAGGATATGTAGTTTCTGTAATTTCGTGTTTATCAAATATTTTAAATAGGGCTTCAATTTGTTTTTTAGTTTTAAATTCCTCTTCTTGCTTAGATTTACGATAAGAGTGAATAATTATCATTACCAAGGAAATAATATACCAAGGCCCCAGAAGATAAATTAACTTAATTGCCCACTCTCTTATATAATTACCGTCAAGAGTCAAACTAAAACACAAAATAACAAGAATTTGTGATAAATTGTGAGCAAGTAGATAATCCAACTTCAAGAATTTTTTAACATTTTCTCGAAAAATCCATATAAGAATTAGAGATAGAATTGAAAAAGGAACATTGGGAAAAGAATAAAACAACATTGCTATTGGAATAGGAATTCCGATGGTATATCCTAAAAATATTGAAGCTAATATTTTTAGGATATATAAGTTTTGCGAATCATAAATAGCCGCTACTATAATAGTACAAAAAATTGTACCAATGTTTACAATAATCCAATGTTTAATATTTACCCAACTTATATGCAACATATCCGAAACTAAAAGTAATTTTCTTTTAGTTTTATCATCTTCCTTTACCTTATTTTGAAGAAAGATTTTTCCTAAATAGTAGAGAAAATAAATGAGATAGAGTGGCAATATCCTGTAGATAACTTTTAAAAATAATACTTTTTCACTTGAAAAATCACTAACAAACACAATTACTATACTTACTAAACTCACTACACATATTAAAAGTGCATATTGAATATATTTTAGATTCTTTAAGGCAAAACAATCTAAAATATTTGTTTTAATTTTTACTTCTAATGGTTTGAAAAACAGATATAGTAGAGAAAAAATAACATAAGTAATCTCCGGAGCACCTAATATCAATACTAAAACAGATAGAATAGGTGTATAGGATAAAACCCTTTCCGATTTCACTCGAAAAATTATGAATAAAATTTTTAACGTCAATAAAAATATAAATGGAACGATACTCATTCTTAGAATACTTGGTTCTTCTATATGTCGTACAAAATCATATAATGACAGAAAAGAAGAAAGTAGAATTAAAATCCATTTATATAAGCACCGCCAATTTATATTCAATAAATCAGACACTTACTTTTCTCCTTTCTTTTGATTAATAAGGTACTCTTTATACTGTGCTTTACCATTATATATATTATCTAGTGCTTTTACTTTTATTTTAATTTTTTCTAATATTCCGAAACTATAAAAAATAAACATAGATAAAGCAAAACCAGTTAAAGAAAATAGAACAGGACTAGAAATAAAAAATTTCATATATAAAGGCTCCACATCGGTAGTAAGCGTCATTACTAATATTTCAAGTACAACCGCCATAACAAATATTGCACTCGTCAAGCCCATAAATAGCAAACTTAATGATCGAAATACTTGATACATTAATAATCTCCCGTTTTAGGTTTAAAAACATTCTCTGCATTTTCTGAGAAAGCTTCTGCTCGTCCTTTACGATAGTGACTATCTGCTGCTGTTAAAGAACCTATAATAGCCACCAAACCGATTGCTAACACTTCAATAATCCAAAATAGAAAACTGGGTAAAATCTGTACTAGAGGCATCATGAAAACTTGCCCAAGTACCCAAATTGCAGTAACTACATTGATAGGTAGCCAATCTGTAAACTGACGCTTGATAACCATTTGTAAGAAAAAAACAAACTCTGCTATGACTAAAAATCCCAAAGCAACATAGTATAAAGAAATAGATAGATGAGGAATTAATAATCCTAAAATAATTGTAGTAATAATTGTCACAATTCCTGCTACATAAATCCAAATATTTTTACTCATATTCTTCTCCTATCTTGCTTGACCACAATTGGAACAGAATTTAGCTCCGTCTGAAAATGCAGTCCCACATTGACTACAAAACTTAGCTAAACCGATTTCTTCATTTGAAGCTGACTGATTCTGATTTGGCTGTTTATCTGATGATAGCGCATTTCCCAGAGTTCCCATCAAATTACCAAATTGGGCTCCCAATCCAAGTCCCATCGATATCCCCATTCCAGCTCCCATTAGATTCCCAGCAGATCCTTCATTTTGTGCTGCTTCTTCTAAAACATCAAATTTACGCTCTTCTTGGTAAGTGTAACCTTCAATGTCACGACCTGCACGTTTACCTTTGGAAGTTAAAACTCTTTGATGATATTCAAAGATGTCCTTATAACCTTGACTATCTTGATTCACCTTCAAGGCTTCAATGTTAAATTCTTCAACACTAATCCCATATTTAGAAAAATGATTGGATAAAATTTTTGATAATTCAAGAGCTATATCATAGGTGTGCTTTTCAATATCAATAACTGCAATCTTATTGTTATAAACCACCTGAGAAACAGCTGAATTGATAATTCCTATAGCAGCTTGTCTAAAGCGTTTTTGAAAGACGTCAGCTGTAATCATATCTGGATGGCTTGGCATAAACTCTAAGATAAAAGCTTCCAAATCTACAATTCTTGGAATAAAGTTTCCATACGATTTTAGCTCAACAGGAATTTGACTTTCTGGATCTCTAACCAATATCGGTGACGGAGTTCCCCATCCAATTGGTTGTAAATCGTACATATTAACAAACCAAAGGAAGGAAGAATCTGGTGATACACCCCCACTAACAAAGGATTTCAGCCCAGTCAGAAACTGAGTATTGTTCCCATCAATCTTATGTTTACCTTCCTCATAACTTTCAACAGCTCGACCATTCGAAAAGAAAACAGCTCGTTGACCAGGATTAACAATCAAAGTTGTTCCTGGTTTCATATTTTTATTAGGATGTCGCCAAGCTAGTACATTCCTAGTATCTTCTCCTTCATACCGAACAACTTCAAATATATTTAATGCCATATTTATCTCCTTTTCATAACAACTTGTTTAGTAACGCTCTATTATTTCGTAGAGGCATTTAACAAATTATAATTATAAGTAATCTCCTTTTAAATCTTATTGTTTACGGTTACAGTATAGCATGCTATTTACCTTATTTACTAAAAGCGTATCTATATTTACCTTTATTGAACAATTACCCCCCCGACAGACGATACCTTCACCTGGACCCAAGAACAGTTCGACGCCTTAATCGAAGGTGACCTTGACAACAAAGGAAAAGGTGGCACCAACTACGAGGATATTATCAACAAACACGGACAGCCAGATTC
>NZ_JASHDW010000014.1:0-44084 GCF_047463435.1 Streptococcus mitis
TGAATCTTTCTAATGAGTTGTTTAGTCGCTTTTCATTATAGGTCATATGGGACTTTTTTTCTACAACAAAATAGGCTCCATAAGATCCATAGGGGATTTACCCACTACAAATATTATAGAGCCAAAATAGGAAGCTCTCCCTATAGCCCTATAGGGATCGACTGCATAGAAAAAAGGAAGCAAATTTACTTCCTTTCTATAATTAGTTATTCAAGGCTGCTGCCATTGTAGCTGCAACTTCAGCTTCAAAGTCGTTTGCAGCTTTCTCAATACCTTCACCAACTTCAAAGCGAGCGAACTCAACTACTGAAGCGTTAACTGATTCAAGGTATGCTTCAACTGTCTTGCTATCATCCATGATGTAAACTTGTGCAAGAAGTGTGTAAGCTTGGTCAACTTTAGTGTTGTCAAGCATGAAGCGATCCATTTTACCTGGAATAATTTTGTCCCAGATTTTTTCTGGTTTGCCTTCTGCAGCCAACTCAGCTTTGATATCAGCTTCAGCTTGAGCAATCACTTCATCAGTCAATTGAGATTTTGATCCATACTTCAAGTGTGGTAGAGCTGGTTTGTTAACCATTGCACGGCTTTCGTTATCTTGGTCGATAACGTGGTTCAATTGTGCCAACTCATCTTTAACGAATTGCTCATCCAATTCTTTGTAAGAAAGAACTGTTGGTTTCATCGCTGCGATGTGCATTGACAATTGTTTAGCAAGTGCTTCGTCTCCACCTTCAACAACTGAAATAACACCGATACGTCCACCGTTATGTTGGTATGCTCCAAAGTGTTGTGCATCTGTTTTTTCAAGCAAAGCAAAACGACGGAATGAGATTTTTTCACCGATAGTTGCTGTTGCAGATACATATGCAGCTTCAAGAGTTTCACCTGAAGGCATTGTCAAAGCAAGAGCTTCTTCATTATTAGCAGGTTTTCCTTCAGCAATAACTTTAGCTGTAGTATTTACCAATTCAACGAATTGAGCATTTTTCGCAACGAAGTCAGTTTCAGCGTTTACTTCAATAACTGCTGCAACATTACCGTTAACATAAACACCAGTCAATCCTTCTGCAGCAACACGGTCAGCCTTCTTAGCTGCCTTAGCCATACCTTTTTCACGAAGCAATTCAATCGCTTTTTCGATGTCACCGTCTGTTTCTACAAGCGCTTTTTTAGCGTCCATAACTCCGGCACCAGATTTTTCACGCAACTCTTTTACAAGTTTAGCTGTAATTTCTGCCATTTTGATTCTCCTATATTTTTTAAAAATAGGAGAGCCGGGCTAAGCCCCGCCCTCCTAGGTAATTACTATTTATATGAATTAAGCGTTGTCGCCTTCTACAACTTCAACGATTTCTTCGATTGAATCTGCTTGAGCTTCAGAAGCTGCAAATTCTGCTTCAACTGCTGCTGCATCTTCACCTTGACGTCCTTCGATGATAGCGTCAGCCAATTTAGCTGTGATCAATTTAACAGCGCGGATAGCATCATCGTTAGCTGGGATGATTACATCGATATCATCTGGATCAGTGTTTGTGTCAACCATCGCTACAACTGGGATTCCCAATTTCTTAGCTTCTTTAACAGCAATTTGCTCTTTATGTGGGTCAACTACGTACATAACATCTGGGATACGAGGCATATCTTCGATACCACCCAAGAATTTTTCAAGACGTGCACGTTGTTTGTTAAGAAGTGCAACTTCTTTCTTAGGAAGAACTTCGAAAGTTCCATCTTCTTCCATACGTTTGATTTCTTTCAAACGAGCGATACGTTTTTGGATTGTTCCCCAGTTTGTAAGAGTTCCACCCAACCAACGGTGGTTGATGAAGTATTGACCTGAACGTACTGCTTCTTCAGCAACTGCATCAGCTGCTTGTTTCTTAGTACCAACAAACAACACAACTGCATCGTTAGCTGCTGCATCACGCATGAAATCGTAAGCTTGGTCAGCGTATTTTACAGTTTGTTGCAAGTCGATAACGTGGATTCCGTTACGTTCAGTGAAGATGTACTTAGCCATCTTAGGGTTCCAGCGACGAGTTTGGTGACCAAAGTGTACACCAGCCTCAAGAAGTTGTTTCATTGAAATTACTGCCATGAGTATTTCTCCTTTTTGTTTTTTTCCTCTTCTTGACTTCAACTCGCAAAACGACCCAAAGGCAACTGTTTCACAATTCATCAAGAATGAGTATTATCGTTCACACGACAAGTTTCATTTTACCATACTTTTTCAATACTTTCAAGTGATTTTAGCAGATTTTTAAAGTAAGGTAACTATATAAATCATAAAAGAGACTCAAATCGAGCCTCTTTGTTTTATTCATTAGTTTGGATAGATATATGTTACAAAACCTTCTGAAGTCGTAGTAGGATTGAACCAACCACGTTTATTTCCGATTGTACGGTTTCCACCGTAGTTTGATTCAGATACTTGGATACTTGTTGATGATGAAACAGCTGTAACTACTGCTACGTGTCCATATCCACCATCATTCCAACATGCAATGGCACCAACTTGAGGTGTAGATCCTGTGCGGAATCCTGCAGCAGCTGCACTTGTAGCCCACTGTGCTCCATTACCCCAGTAATCTCCAGCCCAAGGCGCTAATGTTTTAGCTCCCCATGTACACTCACCAATTGGATAACTTGAAGCGTTTGTACTGTATGTTGGACGATGTTTTACCGGTGCAGGAGTGTAGCTTGTTGATTCTGTTGAAACACTACTTGAAGATGATTCAGATGAAGAGGTAGTAGATACTGCTTGAACTTCTGCTGTGAAAGTTGTATTCCCAGAAGAAACAACTGTTTGTTGTTGACTTGCTTGTTTAGCTTTATAAGCAGCTTCTGCTTCTGCAGCTGCTTTAGCTTCTGCTTCCGCTGCAGCTTTTTTCTCAAGTAAACTTGCTTTTTCATCCTCTGCTGTAGCCTTTTCAGCAGCAAGATTCAATTCTGCAGCTTTCAATTCTGCTTGTTTTGTAGTTAATGTTTGAGCATCATCAGCTAGTTTTTGCTGATTGGCAATAACTGTATTAATTGCATCATTGTTTGCTACTTGTTTTTCAGAAATAGCTTTTTTATCTGCTTTTTGTTGTTCCAACATCTTGTTGTTTGCAGATACTATTTCACTCATTGCAGCAACACGTGAAATAGCTTCTGTAATTGATTTTGAGTTCACAATTGTATTGATATAATTTGTTGCAGCTCCATTTGTTTGAGCACTACGAGCTTGTTTTTGCAACGAATCATTACGAGATACAATATTCTTAGAAAGTTCTGTAATTTCACCCTCAAGCTTTTTAGATTCTGCTTGTAGTCTATCATTTTCAGATTGCAAGTTTGATTGCTCTGTTTGAATAGCAGATACTTGCTCCTGGATTTGATCAACTTGTTTTTGGGCTTCTTGTTGTTGTGCTGTTAAGTTACTAATTTTATTATCTTGAGCAGCAATTTTGTCATCAGTCGTTTCTGCATGCGCAGTTGTTAAAACAGCTACTTGAGAAACCATTACTGTACTTAGTAAAAGTGACGCTAAGATTTTTTTCTTCATATTTCGTAGATACTCCTTCTTTTAAAGACATTACTAGTATACCAAAAAAAGGCCTAATGAATATTACGCCTTTGTTACATTTTTATTTCTTTCTTATAGATAAAATTTTTCAAAAATAAACTGAAAGATAATCATCCATATAAGGTTCAAAATCATTGATGGTACTAAACTATAGACTATAAATAAAGACATACTATCCACAGTTAAACCTACCACTAATGCAAGTATATAAGCTCCCATCTCAAATAGAAAAGTCATGACAATAATTGCCAACATTCTCGTCCAACGATTCAATAAAATAACACTATTAAATTTATGGAGAAATACTCCCAACAAGACGAACAACAAAGTCGCAATCCCGATCAAGTGGAAAAAGTAAATGTCATAAACCAAACCCACTACAAAACAATAAGCTAAATAGAAATACTCTGATACTTCAATCGTCTCAAATAAGAGAAACAAAAATAGAAAATGACTGGCCAACTGTACATGGGGAAAAAATGAGCCCAAAAGCTGGCTAATATGGGCATCAATTAGAACAAAGAAAGGAAGCAATAAAAATACTCCAACTCGCTTCAACTGTCTCATTATGAATTCCCCACTAATTCTATCACACTCACATTATGAGTATCTGCACTTAATTTAACCGTTACTTCTCGTGTCAAGTAGTCCGTACTATGCGTTGTAGCAACCACTTCACCAACAGGAATATCAGCAACGTTAAAGTTTCCTAATCCACCAGTGGTCACCTTATCTCCTGCACTAATATCGCTACTACTATTTAATTGACTAATTTTTAGAACTTCATTTTCCTTGTCATAGCCAACAATAATTCCATAAATTGTAGTAGAACCATGTTGAATTTTAACAGAAATCTTATCAGCATTTTCCGTATTTGTCAGAAGGTTGACCATGGTAGAGTTCTCCTCTACTTTTGAGACACTCCCAATCAAGCCACCATTTGCAATTGCTAACATATTCTCAGAAGCCCCTTTTGATTTGCCTGCATCTAAGGTCAACTCCTGCTTCCAAGATACCGGAGATCGCATAATAACATCTGCTGCCAAAGTCTTTGTAGCTTGCAATTTGGACTTCATATCAAGCAATTGGCGCAGTTGTTCATTTTCCATCTTTAAACTTTCCGCCTCATTTGATTTAACTTCTAATTGGTAAATCTGTTTCTTCAAACTTTCATTTTCATTATAAGTGCGTGTCAAATGAGCCAAATCTGATTTGACAGAATCAAACCACTGAAAAGGTTTTTGCACAACCCTATCAACCACTGAGATTCCATCTCCTAATCTTGTCACAATTGTACTTGAATAAGTCGTCGCTAAGAGAGCTGACACAAGCAGAACAGTGACAAAAACAATAATGACATATTTTGATTTTTTAAAACGGTTCATATCCCTACCTTTATATCAAAAACTGTTACAGTAACTTTTTATCAATTCCTGAAAGCTACTAAGATTTTAAGAAAAATAAGCAACAACCAAGTATGATAATAACAAGAATGGTCAGCGTATCCTTTCGAGTCCATTTCAATTGTCGATATTGACTTCTGCCTTTTCCACCCTGATAACCACGCGCTTCCATTGCGATAGCCAAGGAATCCGCACGTTTTAAACTTGTCGCAAAAAGAGGAATCAAAATGGGAATCATAGCCTTCACCTTTTGAACAATACTTCCTTCTCCAAAATCCACTCCACGCGCTTTCTGTGCATTCATAATCCGCGTCGTATCATCCATCAAGGTTGGGACAAAACGCAAACTCATAGACAGCATCAATCCAATTTCATGAACTGGAACTTTCATACTCTTTAAAGGTGCTAATAGAGCTTCGACAGCTGATGCCAAACTTAAGGGCATGGTCGTTAAGGTTAACAAAGTAGAAAAGAAAATAATCAATACAAAGCGACAAAAGATAATTCCAGCTTGTTGCAAAGCATAATCCGTGATTCTCACAAACGAAAACTCAAATAAAACATTCCCATTAGAAATGAAAAACAGTTGAAAAATAGTTGTGAAGGCAATCAAGAAAAACATAGACTTCAAGCCCTGAATAAAAAATGAAAGAGATACTCCTGACAAGGCAATAAAGATCCCTGTCGCTATAAAAAGAATCAGATTCGTCAAGGGATTATTAGCCCAAAAAACGATCAAAATCAGTAGCATCATAGCCAGTAATTTGCTGCGTGGATCCAATCGGTGAACTATCGAATCCCCTGGGATATAACGCCCCAAAATCATACTATCCATTTAGCGACTCCTTGAACTCCTCTATCTTAATCGGTAATCGTTTAAATGACACGCCTCTATCAGCCAATCGTTTACAAAAAGCTGTAATTTTAGGTACTCCCAACTGAACTTCTTCCATAAAAACAACATCTTGAAAGACATCACTAGGTTTACCAAACTTAACTAAACGTCCCTTTTCCATCACATATACCTGGTTCGCATATTCAGCAACATCATCCATCAAATGCGTTACCAAGACAATGGTCATCCCTGACTGGTGGAGTTTTTTGAACAAATTCATCAGCTCTTTTCTTCCCAGGGGATCTAGGCCTGCTGTGGGTTCATCTAAGACTAATATAGCTGGTTCCATGGCAAGTATGCCTGCAATGGCGACACGTCTCATTTGTCCACCTGATAGCTCAAACGGACTACGATCAAAAAGTGATTCATCAATTCCAACCAGAGCCAGTTTCTCACGCGCAATCTGCTCCGCATCTTCTTCAGAAACTCCAAAATTTTGCGGTCCAAAAGCAACATCCTTCAAAACCGTTTCTTCAAAAATCTGATTTTCAGCAAACTGAAATACCAAGCCAACCTGTTTTCTAATTTGACGAATATCTTTATTTTTAGAAGTCGAGGTGATTAAGGTATCAAAAACCCGCACACTCCCTTGGCTTGGCACCAATAAACCATCTAATAGTTGTAAAATAGTTGATTTACCACTACCTGTGTGGCCAATTAAGGCCGTATAAGAACCATCTTCAATCGTCAAAGAAACATCTGACAAAGCTGTTGACGCTAAGGGAGTCCCTTCTTGATACGTAAAACTCACATTTTCTAGAGCAATTCCCATAGCTTATCTTCTAGCTCACTTTCTGTCAAATAATTTTCAGGCAAATCATAGCCATTCTGGCTCAAAGAATGTTTTAATTGATTAGCAAAAGGATCGTCTAATCCAATTTGATCCAAATCATTTCGAGAGAAAAGCTCCCTTGGACTACTAGTTGATTCAATTGACCCTTTTTTCATGATCAACACACGATCACTCATGGCAACTTCTTCCAAATCATGTGTAATGGAAATGACCGTCATATCATAGTCTTTCCGAATTCCTTTTACTGTCTCAATCAGTTCTCTACGTCCCTCAGGATCCAACATACTCGTTGCTTCATCTAAGATTAAAATAGCTGGTCTTAGGGCTACAACACCTGCAATAGCCACACGTTGCTTTTGACCACCTGACAGACGAGCTGGCTCTCTCTTTTTAAAGTCCAACATGCCAACCAAATCCAAAGCTTCTTCCACTCTTTTTTTCATTTCTTGTCGAGAAAGTCCCTGATTTTCCAAACCAAAGGCAACATCATCTTCAACAGTCGCTCCAACAAATTGATTATCTGGATTTTGAAAAACCATACCGATTTGACGACGTATATTCCAAACATTTTCCTCAGTCAAACGTTGGCCATCAATTACAATCTCTCCAGATTCTGCTTCCAGTAAACCATCAATTAATCGAACCGTCGTTGATTTACCACTACCATTATGCCCTACAATCGAAAGCCATTCTCCACGTTTCACGTGAAACGTAATATCCTTCACATCGTAGTATTCCTGACTTTCCTTATAGCGAAAAGAAAGATTTTTAACATCAATTATTGATTTCATTTCGAACCAAATGTCCCTTTAAATACATAGGCACTACCCTTGAAATAATCATAGCCAGAGTAGATAGTGAAAAATAAGGCTACATAAAGTAGAACTTGGCCAATCAAATTCCAGTGTAATAGCAAGAAAATAATGGCAAACATCTGACTGAAAGTTTTAATTTTTCCAGGCATTGCTGCTGCTAAAACCGTTCCACCAGTTTCAACCAATAAAAGCCTTAAACCTGTCACAGCCAACTCACGACAGATAATAACTGCAACAATCCAAGCTGGAGCCATACCTAACTCAATCAGCATAATAAAAGCTGACATTACTAGTAACTTATCCGCCATAGGATCTGCAAATTTACCAAAATTACTGACCACATTCCATTTACGAGCTAAATATCCATCTAAATAATCGGTAATACTGGCAATAGCAAAGATAATAGCTGCTACTATATGACTCTCTATCGAATTTCCTACCGTTAAAATAAAGATAAAAATAGGTATAAAGAGAATTCGACCTATTGTTAAGAGATTTGGAATTTGTTCTTTTTTCATTCGTTTTTCCTTAATTTTTAGTAAAGGTTACAGTGATTTTCCCAGTCTGAGCTGTTAATTTTGATAAGTCAACGGTCTGATTATCTACTGTTAAAGCTACACCTTTGACAACACCTAAAGTAATGGTGACAGAATTTTTAGTTGAAACTGTTGTTTCCGCACTTTTATTATCTGGTGATAAGGTCACTCCACCCTCAAGCTCACTTTCTGAAACACTAACCCAACTTCTAGCATCTGAGACTGATAATTGTAATTTTGCAGTTTCCTTACTCGTTTTATAAGCAACTTCTACTTGATTTCCTTCACCTGATACCGTTATAGCTGGTTCCATATTCGAAGAGCTACTTGATGAACTACTACTTGAGGATGAAGTTACAGAACTAGTTGAGCTTGTTGCTTGGACTACACTATAACTAGACGCAGATGAACGCTCAGGTTGAGTCTGGAGATAATTCCAAACATAATAGGTCACAAAAATGACAATCGATAATGCAAAGAGTATAAAATAAAATAAAGGTAAAAATGATGCCTTATTTTTCTTACTTGAACGTCTCCTGCCTGTCAACTCGTCTTCATCAACATCTACTTCCTCATAAGTAATCATGCTCCCAGAATCATAAGCATCCAAGACAATTCGCTCATCTAGCTCAACTGCCCATGCATACTTACGCAAAAAAGAACGAGTATAAAATGGACTAGGAAGTTGATCAAAATCATCAGCTTCCATTGCTTCCAACATATCTAACTGAATTTCTGTTTTTTTATGTAATTCTTCTAAAGTCAACCCTTGGTTAGTTCTAGCTAAACGTAAAACCTCACCAATTGTTTTTTTCCTCATACTTGTCATTCCTTCTTTCTAGTTTCTATTATGTTTCTAGTGTCTATTATGATTAGTTACTACGATGGGAATATTGTAAAATCAACTATATCACCATCATCTATTAAATGATATCCAGCATCAAGGACATCCTCTAAAGTAATTTCCTGTAAAATCTTTGGCAAATCAAAGATTGTCTCACCTTGTCCAAAAGCATCATATTGCGTTGCAATAAATTCAAGAGAGTTCATGCTACTGAAAAATTCTCCAAACATCTCTCTTTTTATAATATCTAAATGATCCTCTGTAATATCTAAATCCTTTGTAAAATTACGAATAGCCTTTTTAAACTGATGAGATAAAGCAACTGGCTCTTTTGTATCCATTGTCAACATAACAAAATGAAAGCGACTTGTTACTTCAACTTCAAGAGATAAGGACGCATCAATTTTACCTGATTCATATAACTTTTGAAAACGATCCGAAGTCCAACCAAACATCATTGCAAACAATAATTTTAATAAAATATGATGTCGATAGCAATCATCCTCAGCAACATCTTGTTTACCTCTAACACCAATCGCTAGTTTAGGAGAAGATACTTCCATTCTCATACTGTCTGTTTGCTTTACATCTTTTAAAACAAACTTTTCTCTTGCTACTTCCTGAACATCTAAATCTTCCAGTTCTTTTCTTTCAAAATAGTCCTGTACTTGATCCACATCAAAATTGCCAACTAAAAACAGAGACATGTTTACAGGTTTGTAAAACCTTGTGAAATTTTCTTGCAAATTAGTTAGATTAATTTGGGAAATGGACTCCTCACTTCCAACTATATCAGTTGCTAAAGGTGTACCAGGATACAAATTCGCTAAAGTTGAAAAGAATAAACACGAATCTGGATCATCTTGATACATTTCTCGTTCTTGCTGAATAATATCCTGCTCTCTTAAAATGGAATCTTCAGTAAAATGTGCTGATGTCACCAATTCATCAAGTAAATCTACATTCTCTAAGAGATAATCCGTTGCTGAAAAAAGATAGTTTGTTTTTGTAAAGCTTGTAAAGGCATTGCTATCCGCACCTAGACTCGTAAAAGCTGACATCAAATCGCTAGCATCTTCTCTCTCAAATAATTTATGTTCAAGAAAATGAGCAATTCCTCCAGGATATTCTTTTACATCTCCGTCAACTTCTGTGACAAGCGTATCTACCGAACCAAATTGTACAGTTACACTCCCGTAAACCTCTTTAAATTCCTTTTTAGGCAAAAGAGCAACTGTCAATCCATTTGACAAACGAGTTCGATAAACCATTTCTTTTACAGCTGGATAGTATTTTTCTTCAAAAACAACCTTTGTCATTCTATTCCTTCCATAAAGTAAATCGCCTGTAGTTTCACATTATTAGCTGCTCTACAAATAGCATCTTTGTCAACTTGCTCGAGTTTTGCAATCCAACCTTTAAAGTCTGCTGAAGATTTCCCAAGTAAAGAATTTTGATAAGCACGTTCAATCAATGAACCTTGATTATCTTGAGAAAGTAACAAAGATCGACGAATCATTTCCTTGGTCTGCTCTAATTCAAGCTCTGTAAAATATCCTTTTTTTAAATCAAGCAGTTGATTATTCATCATTTTACGAGCCTGGTTCCGATTTTCTCGATCGATACCAGCATACATCCTCAAGAACCCACTAAATAAATCAAGCTGACTTGAAATAGTATAAGCCAATCCAGCATTTTCACGGACATTTGTAAATAGTTTAGAGTGAGCAAATCCACCCAGTAAACCATTCATTACAATCATAGGTAAATGTTGCTCATCACCATATTCAGCAGAGCAATGATAGCCCAACTCTAAAATAGACTGTCCCACATTTTTCCGAACCATGCCTTCCTGGAGGATATTGGAATAAGGTTGACAATACTGAACCTTCACATTACCTTCTCGACCTTTAAAACCAAATGATTCTAATACATTTTGAATTTCAATCTCATTAAAATCACCTAAGAAAAAGAAATCTATTCGATCTTTGGCCAAAAATTCTTGGAAACAAGAATAAGAACTTTGTGGAGTTTCAGCTAAAATACGATTTCGTAAATCACTGTATTCCAATTGTAGACGTTCATCATGAAAAAATAATTTGTCTAATTCTTTATGTGAAAAATAAAAAGAATCATCCATATCAGCTGCTAAACTTGCTAGCAATTGCTTTTTCTCAATTTCAAATAAGGCTGGATCAAATCCATTATCAACTACTACGGATGAAAAAAGAGTTTCTTTTACTAGTTCCAAAACCTGTGAAGTTAACACATTTTTCCTACTTAAAAACTCATCACGAACATAAGTAAATGTCAATTCTACAATGTGACTTTGCCCTCTTCTGAAACAATTGGTTGACATATCTGTACCGTATAGACTGGCCAAGTGTCTTCTCAAATCTTGAGAAGTGGGATACATCTGGTTAGCTGTTTCTAGCATACTCGCACTCAACATGCGACCTGCAATCGTATCAAGAGATAATGGAGCTGTAAAACGCACGGTAATTTTGTTCGTTTTAAACTTCTTTGATTGGATAAAATATGTTGAAATTCCATGCACTAACTCCATGATTTACCTCCTTATATACAGACTTCTATTATATCACGAAAACCTGAAATTTTCTTATTCTCTGTAACACTTTTGAAATAAAAATCGCTTACATTTTTCCCTGTTTCTCTCACTATTTTTAGGAAAATATGGTATAATACCAAAGATTGAGGTGAATTATGGAATACAAATTATTTGAAGAATTTATTACCCTCCAAGCACTACTCAAAGAACTTGGAATTACACATAGCGGAGGGGCTATCAAATCATTTCTCGCTGAACATTCTGTTTACTTTAATGGGGAGTTAGAAAGTCGTCGTGGTAAAAAACTTCGTATTGGTGATAAAGTTGACATCCCTGACATGAATATTGACATCTTGTTGACACAACCTACTTCTGAAGAACAAGATGAATACCAAGCTGATAAAGTTGAAAAAGAACGAATCGCTAAACTCGTCAAAGAGATAAATAAGGGAGTAAAAAAAGACAAATCGAAACCTGCTTCATCACCTAAAAGCAAACAAGCTCCGCGATTCCCTGGTAGATAATCATGTGGCTACAAAACCTATCTCTCAAGACTTTTCGTAACTACAAAGAGACGAAAATAGACTTTAATCCTAAATTGAATGTCTTTTTAGGACGAAATGCACAAGGAAAAACAAATATGCTAGAGGCTATCTATTTTTTAGCCTTAACGCGTAGTCATCGAACTCGAACAGATAAAAATCTCATTCATTTTGATGAGGAACAACTTCATCTTTCAGGTCTCGTTCAGAAAAAAACTGGATCCATTCCTCTAGAAATCGAACTAACACAAAAAGGCCGTGTGACAAAAGTTAATCATTTAAAACAAGCGCGCCTTTCAGATTATGTAGGACACATGAATGTTGTCTTATTTGCTCCTGAAGATTTACAACTAATTAAAGGAGCACCTTCGGTTCGACGGAAATTCATTGATATGGAACTTGGACAAATTAAGCCAATCTATTTATCTGACTTAACTAATTATAATCACATCCTAAAACAAAGAAACACTTATCTAAAATCAGCTCAAAAAATAGATGAAACCTTCCTTTCAGTATTGGATGATCAGCTAGTTGATTATGGATGTCGTGTAATGAATCACCGCTTAGATTTCATAAAAAAACTAGAGTCATTTGGACGTAAGAAACATTTTGAACTCTCTAATCAGATTGAAGACTTGTCAATATCCTATCAATCTTCTGTCAAGATAACTGACAAAGAAAACTTATCTGAATCTTTCAAAATTGCTTTAGAAAAAAGTAGATCCAGAGATTTATTTAAAAAGAATACTGGTGTTGGTCCTCATCGAGATGACATTTCTTTTTATATAAATGGGATGGATGCTAGCTTTGGAAGTCAAGGTCAACATCGTAGTCTCGTCCTTTCTATAAAATTAGCAGAAATCGAGTTAATGGAAAGTATTACTACAGAATCTCCGATATTATTACTTGACGATGTTATGAGCGAGCTTGACAACACTAGACAGTTAAAATTATTAGAAACGATTTCTCAGTCAATCCAAACCTTTATTACAACAACAAGCTTAGATCATCTTCAAAATCTACCAGAAAATCTAAGTATTTTTACTATTCAAGATGGTCAAGTTGTTGTAAATAAAACTTGACAACATTGTAAAAGAACTCCTGCTTTCGCAGGAGTTCTTTTCATTTCTTTTACATAGAATAATTTGGTGCCTCATTAGTAATTTGTACATCATGAGGATGGCTTTCTTTCAAACCAGCACCTGACATTTCGATAAATTGAGCATTGTCATGTAGTTCTTTAAGATTAGCTGCACCACAGTAACCCATACCAGATCGGATACCGCCAATCATTTGGAAGACAATATCAGCTGCCGCTCCTTTATAAGCAACACGACCTTCAATTCCTTCTGGAACAAGTTTGTTTGCTTCATTGACAGAACCTTGGAAGTAACGATCGCTTGAACCTTTCTTCATTGCTGCAATTGATCCCATACCACGGTAAGTCTTGAACTTGCGTCCTTGGAAGATTTCAGTTTCACCTGGAGCTTCATCAGTTCCAGCAAACATTGATCCAAGCATAACTGCATTCCCACCAGCAGCAAGGGCTTTTACAATATCTCCAGAATACTTGATTCCACCGTCAGCAATGATCGTTTTCCCATATTCACGCGCAACGGCTGCAGCATCATAGATAGCTGTTACTTGCGGAACACCAACACCTGCAATTACACGAGTAGTACAGATAGAACCTGGTCCAATACCAACCTTGACAACGTCTACACCTGCTTCGTAAAGTGCGCGCGCTCCCTCAGCAGTAGCAATATTTCCAGCAATCAAAGTACGATCTGGGAAATGAGCACGAATCTCAGCAATTTTACGCAAGACACCTGCAGAATGACCATGCGCAGTGTCAATAACAATCGCATCCGCGCCTGCCTCAAAAAGAGCCTCTGCACGCTCAAATGTATCTGAGGTAACACCTACTGCACCTGCAACTAGAAGACGACCAAACTCATCTTTAGCAGCATTTGGAAACTCAATAACTTTTTCAATATCTTTGATAGTAATCAAACCAGAAAGACGACCTTCTTCATCTACCAAAGGAAGTTTTTCAATACGGTGTTCTTGAAGAATGCTCTCAGCTGTTGCAAGATCAGTACCCACAGGAGCAGTCACAAGATTTTCACTAGTCATATGGTTTGAAATTGGTTGGTTATAATCTGAAATAAAACGAAGATCTCGGTTTGTCAAAATACCAACCAATTTACGATTTTCAAGTGTTTCAACAACTGGAACACCACTGATGCGGTAACGACCCATAAGCTCATCTGCTTCAGCAATTGTATGTTCAGGAGTCAAGAAGAACGGATCAATAATAACTCCATTTTCAGAACGTTTTACCTTTCGAACTTCATCTGCTTGTTGAGCAATTGACATGTTTTTATGGATAACTCCGAGACCGCCTGCACGAGCAATAGCAATGGCCATTTGACTCTCTGTAACTGTGTCCATGGCAGCGGTAATAATTGGGATATTTAAAGTCAAATTATCTGCCAATTTAGTTGTTAAATCTGCATCGTTAGGCAACACATGACTTTCAGCTGGAATAAGCAATACATCATCAAAGGTAAAACCTTTTTTCAAAAATTTAGTGTCCCAATTAGACATTCGAAGTTTCCTCTTTTCTTTCTTTTTGAGCTTGACTCTTTTTATATTGTATCTATCATACCATTCTATAAAAATTTGTCAAATGTTACAGGGGTAAATAAAAAACTATCTTTTCTTCGAGATAGAAATGATAGTTTCTTGTAAAATAAACTTAGTTAAAGTAATGAAGTCCCATTGCCCCTTTAACCTCAGATAGGGTTTGACCTGCAACTTCACGAGCTCTTTCACTACCTTTTTGAAGCATATTATAAACTTCTCCCATATCCTTAGCAAATTCGATACGGCGCTCACGAATAGGACCAAGTTCACGTTCTAATATTTCAAGTAGATAACGCTTGGTCTTCACATCACCAAGACCACCTCGTTGATAATGTTCTTTCATTTCAGCAATTTCTTGAGCATCTTCTGGGCGACCAAAAACATCTAGATAATGGAAAACCATATTTCCTTCAATTTTACCTGGATCCTCAACGCGGATATGATCTGGGTCTGTATACATACTCATTACTTTTTTACGCAAAGTATCCGCATCATCAGCTAAATAAATACCGTTATTGAGTGATTTAGACATTTTAGCATTCCCATCTAAACCAGGCAAACGCCCTGCTCTCTCATTTTCTGGATAAATACCTTCCGGTTCTACCAAGACATCACAGTTATATGCATTGTTAAAAGAACGAACAATTTCACGAGTTTGCTCAATCATTGGTTTCTGATCTGTCCCAACAGGAACATAATTGGCCTTAAAGGCTGTGATGTCAGCTGCTTGAGCTATTGGATAGACCAAGAATCCTGTCGGAATGCTTTCTCCAAATCCTTTCTGAGCAATTTCTGTCTTGACAGTTGGATTACGCTCCAAACGTGCTAATGACACCAAATTCATATAATACATAGACAACTCAGCTAATTCTGGAATTTGGCTTTGAATAAAGATAGTTGACTTACTTGGATCCAATCCAACTGCAAGATAATCCAAAGCCACATTTCCGATAGACTCTACAATGGTTTGAGGATCTTTGGCATGATCTGTCAAGGCTTGTTGGTCAGCCAAGAACACAAACATATCATACTTATCCTCTTCCTGTAATAATACTCGATTTTTGAGACTTCCAACATAATGTCCAATATGCAATTTTCCTGTTGGACGGTCTCCTGTTAAAATAATGGGTTTAGTCATTTTATTCTCCTTTGATATGGTCCCTTCAATTATAGCATTTTTTTAATGAAATAACTGCAATTTATTAAAATAAATCAACCTTGCTATTTACGGATTTGTGTAAAGTATGCTGTAAATATAATTTACACAAAATTGACAGATAAAAATTTGAATATTTCCGTATTTTCTAGTAGAATAAATATATTACACATATAGGAGAAAAACATTGCTTACAGTATCTGATGTTTCACTACGTTTTAGTGATCGCAAACTTTTTGATGATGTCAATATCAAATTTACAGAAGGAAATACTTACGGATTAATCGGTGCTAATGGTGCCGGAAAGTCAACATTCTTAAAAATTTTAGCGGGTGATATCGAACCTACTACTGGTCACATCTCTCTTGGTCCAGATGAACGTCTCTCTGTTCTTCGTCAAAATCACTTTGACTATGAAGACGAACGTGCCATTGATGTCGTTATCATGGGAAATGAAAAACTTTATAGTATCATGAAGGAGAAAGATGCTATCTACATGAAAGAAGATTTCTCAGATGAGGATGGAGTGCGTGCTGCCGAACTCGAAGGAGAGTTTGCCGAACTTGGAGGCTGGGAAGCAGAAAGTGAAGCCTCTCAACTTCTTCAAAACCTAAATATCCCAGAAGAATTGCACTATCAAAATATGAGTGAATTGGCTAACGGTGAGAAAGTAAAGGTTCTCCTCGCCAAAGCACTTTTTGGTAAACCAGATGTTCTTCTCTTGGACGAGCCTACCAACGGTTTAGACATCCAATCGATTACTTGGTTAGAAGACTTCTTGATTGACTTTGATAACACTGTTATCGTAGTATCCCACGACCGTCACTTCTTAAACAAAGTATGTACTCACATGGCCGACCTTGACTTCGGAAAAATCAAACTCTATGTCGGAAACTACGACTTCTGGAAGGAATCTTCTGAACTCGCTGCTAAATTGCTAGCAGACCGTAATGCTAAAGCAGAAGAAAAAATTAAGCAATTGCAAGAATTCGTTGCTCGTTTCTCTGCCAATGCTTCTAAATCAAGACAAGCAACCTCACGTAAGAAAATGCTTGATAAGATTGAGCTAGAAGAGATTGTGCCATCTAGTCGTAAATATCCATTTATCAACTTTAAAGCAGAGCGTGAGATTGGTAATGATCTCCTGACAGTAGAAAATCTAACTGTAAAGATTGATGGTGAGACTATTTTAGATAATATCAGTTTTATCTTGCGTCCAGGTGATAAGACAGCTCTTATTGGTCAAAATGACATCCAAACGACTGCATTAATTCGTGCAATCATGGGGGACATTGACTATGAAGGAACTGTCAAGTGGGGAGTAACTACTAGCCGTTCTTACTTGCCAAAAGATAACTCGGCAGATTTTGCAGGAGGAGAGTCAATCCTTGACTGGTTGCGTCAATTCGCAAGTAAAGAAGAAGATGACAATACTTTCCTACGTGGTTTCCTAGGCCGTATGCTCTTCTCTGGAGATGAGGTTAACAAACCTGTAAACGTCTTATCAGGAGGAGAAAAAGTTCGTGTCATGCTTTCAAAACTCATGCTTTTAAAATCAAATGTCCTTGTACTTGATGATCCAACCAATCACTTGGACTTGGAATCTATCTCAAGCTTGAATGATGGATTGAAAAACTTTAAAGAATCAATCATCTTTGCCAGCCATGACCACGAATTTATTCAAACTCTAGCTAACCATATCATTGTCTTGTCTAAAAATGGTGTCATTGACCGTATCGATGAAACCTATGATGAATTCCTAGAAAATTCAGAAGTACAAGCAAAAGTTAAAGAACTTTGGAAAGACTAAATAAAACTTCAAAACTCAGTTGGGTTAACCAGCTGAGTTTTCTAACATTTTATGAGGTAACATGAAATTATTTTTTAAAACATATTGGACCTATTTTGTTTCTTTCATCATTCCCATAATCATTATGATAGGAGTATATCTATCTCAAGGTATCTACTGGAATAGCGCCAACTCCCCTCTATTAGGAGATGGCTTTCATCAATACGTTATTTTTGATATAGCTCTAAGAAATATCCTACATGAAAATGGTAGTCTGTTTTACACCTTTACAAGTGGCCTCGGATTAAATTTCTATGCCCTATCTAGTTATTACTTGGGAAGTTTCCTTTCACCTCTAGTTTACTTTTTTGATCTAACGAATATGCCAGATGCTGTCTATCTGACAACTCTCTTAAAATTTGGATTGATTAGTTTGTCAACTTACTTTAGTTTAAATAAATTATTTCAATCGATGCCTAAGCCTTTAAAACTAGCTTTATCTACTTCCTATGCTCTGATGAGTTTCACTGTCAGTCAATTAGAGATAAAAACCTGGCTAGATGTTTTTATCTTGATTCCTTTAATTATAACTGGTTTACAGCTACTTATCACTGAAAAGAAATTCCTATTGTACTTTACAAGTCTGTCAATTTTGTTTATTCAAAATTATTATTTTGGCTATATGACAGCATTGTTTCTTATTTTCTGGTATCTCTGTCAAATTTCGTGGGACTTTAAAACCCGAAAATCATCTTTTCTTGATTTTGTTATTACCTCCTTTTTAGCTGGTATGGCTAGTTTGATTCTGACTCTTCCCACTCTGTTTGATTTACATACACACGGGGAAAAATTGACTGAAGTTACAAAGTTTCAAACTGAAAATAGCTGGTACCTTGATCTCTTTACTAAGCAATTCATTGGTTCCTTTGACACAACAAAGTATGGGGCTATTCCAATGATTTTTGTAGGACTACTTCCCTTTATTTTGACTATCTTATTTTTTACACTGACATCCATTAAGTTTCACGTGAAACTTATCTATGCAATTTTCTTTGCATTTCTAATTGCCAGCTTTTATATAGAAGCTCTTGATTTATTTTGGCAAGGCATGCATACTCCAAACATGTTTTTACATCGCTATGCTTGGATTTTCTCTACCTTGTTAATTTACACAGCAGCGGAAGTCTTAAATCGTCTGAAAGAAATTAAAATCTGGAATTTTTTAGTTTCGCTTTTTCTTATAGTAACAGGATTTTTAGCTACCATCTATCTAAAATCACATTATTCTTTTTTAACAGATTTGAATATTCTGCTTACTCTTGAATTTTTGGTTGTCTATTCTCTTTTACTCCTTGTAGTTATCAAAAAGTTTATCTCTGTAAATCTATTTGCCATTCTAATCTCTTTATTTATAATGGTTGAAATAAGTTTAAATGCTTCATCTCAAATGAACGGAATTGCTAAAGAATGGGGTTTTGCTTCTCGAAGTGCATATAATCGAGATATCCCAGCTATGGAATCTTTCTCAACATATATTGGAAATCAATTTACTCGTACTGAAAAACTACAAACTCAGACAGGAAATGACAGTATGAAATTCAACTACAATGGAATATCTCAATTTTCATCTGTTCGAAATCGTTCAGCAAGCTCTACTTTGGATAAACTTGGGTTTAAATCCTCTGGGACTAATCTCAATCTCCGCTATGCAAATAATAGTATCTTGGCTGATAGTTTATTTGGTATCCAGTACAATATCTCAGACAGTACTATTGATAAGTATGGTTTTAAAGATATCTATCAAAAAGATAATCTTACCCTATATGAAAATCAATTCTCTCTTCCGATTGCATTTGCTAGTCAATCTGTTTACAATGATGTCAAGTTCAATGAACACACTTTGGATAATCAAGCCTCGTTTTTAAATCAACTTGCTAACGTCGATTTTGATTATTTTTCTCCAATCCCTTATGACAAAACAGAAAATACTAATGATTTGATTAGTGTCACAAGTTCTTCAAATGAGAATGCAGCAATCCAGTATCAAATTGAAGTGCCAGAAAACAGCCAAGTTTATCTTTCTTTCACAAACCTTCACTTTTCTAATGACAAACAAAAAAAGGTTGACATTCTTGTAAATGGAGAAAAGAAAACTTTTACAACTGATAATGTCTTCTCCTTCTTTAATCTAGGCTATACAAAAGAGAAAAAAACTTTCAATATCAATGTTAGTTTCCCTGGAAATTCACAAGTATCATTTGAATCTCCTACTTTCTATCGTTTAGATACCCAAACTTTAACTGAGGCAATTCAAAAAATTAAAGAACAACCTGTCACAGTATCAACTTCTAAAAACAAGGTCTTTGCCACATATGATGTTAAACAAGATACGTCCATTTTCTTCACCATTCCTTATGACAAAGGCTGGTCTGCCTACCAAGATGGTAAGAAAATAAAAATTAATCAAGCTCAAACTGGCTTTATGAAAGTTGACGTTCCTAAGGGAAAAGGAACTATTACACTTTCCTTTATTCCCAATGGTTTTGTTATTGGAACAATCTGTTCCTTTACTTCTCTTTTACTATTTGGAATTTATAATCACAAACGAAAAGCATCTAAGACTTAAAAAATCGACCAGTTAAGCGGTCGATTTTTTTAATCTTCTTCCATTTTCTTAGGTTGATAGGCTAGTATACCTAAACAAATAAATAGTACTAATATAACGGCAAGGAAAATGACTTGATGATGAATATTTCCTGTCATAGAAATTGTTTGTCGTAATCCCGAAACTGAATAACTCATTGGTAACCAGGGATTAATAGCTCTAAAGAAATCATTTGTCAAGGCAAGTGGATAAGTACCTGCACTTGATGCTAACTGTAATAAAAGCAAAATAAGAGAAAAGAAAGCTCCTATACGGCTATTCCATGTTGTTAAAGCGGTCACCATGGACATGAATACTAAACTTGTTAGGATAATGAGAATAAATGTTCTCATCTCATAATTTGCAGTTAAACCAATAAGATGAACTCCTCCATATACCAAAATTCCTGCCAAAACAGCTATAATACCATTTATTTCTGCTCGAGATTTCAACCAAGCCCAACGACTCTCTGGATGACGTCCTGAAGGCAACTTCGCAAAGATCATATTCGTTGATATTGCTGCAACAAAAAGAGCAACTGATATCATATAAGGAGCCATTGCAATTCCATTTACAGGAACTTGATCATTGTCTGTTTTTGAAAGATTGAGTGGATTTGACAAAATCTCTGCATTTTGAGATTCCGTAGATGCTGATTTGAGTTGATCACTAGCATTACTTAATCCTTGTCCCAAAGAAGCAACTCCTGTCTGTAAACCTTCCAATCCAGAAGTTAACTTTGTTCCACCTTCTGCTAGTTTCCCAGCTCCATCTGCCAATTTATTAGCTCCACTTTCTAATTGAGAAGTACCTGAAATTAACTGACTGGATTTGTCAGCTAGTTGGCTAGATCCTGATTGTAATTTATCAACTCCTGCCATTAATTCTTGACTCTTTTGATTCAATTGGTTGGAGCCAGTTGATAATTTTTCAATACCAGATACTAATTCTGGAGTTTTTTCAGCTAATTGACCAACTCCTGCTGTCAAGCTAGAAGATTTTTGTGTCAAGGTGTTTAAGCCTGAAACTAGTTGATCCAAACTACTTGTCAAGGTGGCATTCTTTTCACTTAGTTGACTTGCGCCTTGAGAAATTTTATCAACACCTGCAGTATATGCATTTACCCCCGATGTAATCGACTGACTAGCAGGAACTAATTTACTCGTCAATGTTCCCTGTATCTCTGTTAATCCACTTGACAATCCTGTCAAAGAAGTAGAAGCAATAAGTAATACTTGATTAGCTTGATTTTTTAATGTCGAAAGATTTGAAGATTTATTTTGTAAGTTTTCCAAACTTCCCTGTAAACCTTGTACTAAAGCTATAATTGACTGATCCGATTGAATACTATCAGTCGAATTTTGAGATACAGAAGCGCTTATCTCAGCTTGTTGCTCACTTGTCAATGATTGATAAGCTGCTGTCGATTGAATATTGGCTAATGTAGTCGCTTTATCAGACTGAGCACTTGCTAACATTTGATTAGAAAGAAATACTATACTTGATAAAACAGAATCTAATTGTTTTGTATCTCCAACATCAATATTTTGAATAGCTTGATTTAACTGATTCAGACCAGAAGATAATTGATTAATTTGATTTTTTTGCTCAGACGAAGCCTCTAACTTGCTAGAAAGTTGTTGAATCCCTTCACTTAATTGCTCCACACCCATTCGAAGTGTAGCTGATTGATTAGATAACTGATTAGCACCTGTTGCAAGACTTCCCACTCCATTGGTGTAGGCACTAACACCAGATGAAAATTGATTAAGACCAGCATTGAGCTGAGAAACACCGCCAGTATAGGACTCTACACCAGTATATAGTTGATTGATTCCTCCTACTAATTCAGGACTTTTAGAAGATAATTGACCTAATCCGCTATCTAATTGACTCACTGCACCAGTATATGTAACTAAACCACTATTAAAATTTCCTAATCCAAGATGAAGTTGTTCAACACCAGAGACATAAGAGGATAATCCTTTAGTAAACTGCTCCGTTCCATTTGAAAATGTTAAACTTGAATCTGCTAAAGAGTGTAGGTTAGTAGTTAATGTTTGACTTCCTGCCACTAACTGATTCGCTCCATCAGTTAGTTTTTCACTACCAGACACTGCTTGACTCATACCATCCTTTAAATCGACCATCTTGTTAAAGAAAGCTTTAGTATAAGTCTCGGTTACATTGGTAGAAACACTCTGCTTTAATTGTGTCATAGCAGAATCGCTCATCTTGCTGGCAATAAAACTATGGCCACTTGAAGTCTGATAATCGATTTGCATTTGCTCAGGGTGATCCGTTAAAATAGAAGCTGCTTTTTCAGACAAGTCACTTGGCAAAGTGACTACCATATAATAATCACCGTTTTCTAGACCCTTCTTACCTTCTTCTTCATCTACAAAATGAAAATCCAATGATTTATTTTGCTCTAAATTAGACACCATGTCTTTTCCTATAGACATGCTATTACCATTATAAGAGGCATCTTTATCATTATTGACAACTGCCACAGGTAAGTCAGACACTTGACCATATGGATCCCACATTGATGACAAAAATATGATATTGTACAGAGCGGGAATAAGAGAAATCCCTATCATGACAATAATAAAGGTTGGTTTTTTAAAAATTGCTTTCCATTCTTTAAACATAGTTTCTCCTTTTTTAAACATATTGTCTAAAATTTTGATATAATAGATTATACAATAAAAAATCTAAATTACAAGATAAAAAATCCATTTTTAGACATATAGTCTAATTTGTTTACAAGGAGGAAATATGCAAGAAAGTAACAAACGCTTAAAAACAAAGAAAACTATTGAAAATGCTATGGTACAACTACTGATAGAACAACCATTTGATCAAATTTCTACTGTCAAGTTAGCAGAAAAAGCCGGAATTAGTCGTTCCAGCTTCTATACTCACTATAAGGATAAGTATGATATGATTGAGCATTATCAAAGCAAGCTATTTCATACATTTGAATATATTTTTCAAAAACATGCTCAGCGCAAAAGAGACGCTATTCTAGAAGTCTTTGAATATCTAGAATCAGAACCACTTCTGGCTGCTCTTCTTTCTGAAAATGGGACGAAAGAAATCCAAAATTTCTTACGAAATAAACTTCATATCATGCTCAGTACAGATTTACAAAAGCGATTTATGCAACTGAATCTAAATACCACTGAATTAGAATATAGTAGCATCTATTTAACTCATGCACTTTTTGGTGTCTGTCAAACTTGGATTGCACACGGAAAAAAAGAAAGTCCTCAAGAAATAACAGACTTCCTTATGAAGATGCTTGGTGATACAAATTGATACAAAAAGAGGAACACAGTTGTGTTCCCTTTTATCTATACTCCGCCAGTAGGACTCGAACCTACGACATCATGATTAACAGTCATGCGCTACTACCAACTGAGCTATGGCGGATAAAATAGTCCGTACGGGATTCGAACCCGTGTTACCGCCGTGAAAAGGCGGTGTCTTAACCCCTTGACCAACGGACCTTCTATCTGTAGCAGATATAACCATTATATCAATTTCTTACTAATTGTCAATCACTTTTTAGATTTTTTCTCTAGAATATCTTTCAATTTTCTAATTTTTAACCTTGAAATAGGACAACGATGGTCTTCATAGAAAACAACTTCTAGATTCTTTCGGTCAATTTCTCTGATATTGCCTATATTTACCAAAAATGACTTATGAGGAGAATAAAATCGTTGGGTATGTTTATCCTTTTCCTGAATATCTGTCATTGTTCCATAGAACTCTTTGGCAAAATTCTTACCAATAATGCGCAATTTATGAGAGACACCTGTCGTTTCAATATACAAAATATCATGGTAAGGAATTTTTAAATCATTGCCCTTATAATTGTAGTCAAAATAATCTACAACATCTTCATTTTCAAGTAACATACTCTTCGTGTAGAAGATATTTTGCTCAATTCGCTTCTTAAACATCTCATCGTTGATATCCTTATCAACAAAATCTAGGGCTGATACCTGGTATTTATAGGTCAGAGTCGCAAACTCTGATCGACTGGTGATAAAGACGATAATAGCGTAAGGATTGTAATGACGAATGAGTTGAGCCACTTCAAATCCCTTTTTCTCAATCCCATGAATATCAATATCTAGGAAATAAAGTTGATTTACTTCATCATTTTCAATATATTCCTTGAACTCACGAACTTTTCCCGTTGTCTTGTATGATATTGGAATATTCGATTCTTTCGAAATTTCATCCAATATTCTCTCTAGTCTCACTTGATGTTCAATAACATCTTCTAAAATTAAAACTTTCATTCAAATTCCCTCTTAAATCTAATAATTTGTCTAAATGTACTGCCTTCCATCTCTGTTTCTAAAATAATATTGTTGTACTTATCTAGTAGTTCTTTCACATTATTTAATCCTACTCCGCGATTTCTTCCCTTAGTTGAGAATCCTAAAGCAAATAGATCTCCTGAAGGAGTCATCGTCATTTTGCATGAATTCTGAATCACAATCACTGTTTCAGTTTCCATCTTAATAACTGCTACTTCCATCTGCTTTTTATAGCTATCAGCTGAACCTTCAACAGCATTGTTCAATAAAACGCTCATGATACGAACCAAATCCAATAGTTCAATTGGGAGCTTGGTAATCGTATCTTTTACTTCCAGTGTAAACTCTACACCATTATTTCGAGCATAGACAATGGACTGAGCAACCAAACTTCGTAAAGCTGAATCTTCTATGTTGTTCAAATCAAAGTAAGTATACTTATCTGAACGCAGTTTATGATTGGCTTTGACCAAAACTTCATTGTAAACTCTGTCAATTTCCTGTAAATCACCACTGTCAATTGCCATCTGCATGCTGACAAGCATTCCAGCATAGTCATGTCGAAAACCACGGATTTCATTATACAGACCGACAATTTCATCTGTGTAATTCTGTAAATGTTTCTGTTCAAATTTCTTCTGCTTTAAAGCAATCTCTTTTTCCATTTGTTCTTTATGCGAATTCATTGCAAAGAAGGTCAAAAGGAGAGAAATAAAGACAATAGATGATAAAATACTTCCAAAACTATTCAAATGTTTAATCGTACTTACCATATCTGAAACGAAAGATACAATATGGAGCAGTAGTAAGGCAAAAAATACTTTTTTCAAGAAAGGATAGAGATAGTCCTTATCAAAATAGTTTAGTTCTAAATGGAAATAACGAATGATTGTTACGATAACGACATAAGTCAACACCGTTACAACTAAAAAGAATAGGTCATAATATTGTAAAACAAAATTGTCTCCTGTTATAGAGGAAAAAGTTACAGACAGAAAGGTATGAGTGCTCTCATATAAAAGAGATAGTAGTAAACTTAGGAATAGTCCTCTATCCCTCTCATACTGTTTAATCCATTTAAAATAGGAATATAGCATCAAAGGAAATAAAAATGTTACAATCCCTAATTCATCTAAATGTAGAAGATAAAAGGGAAGGCTAAGTACTATTTCTACTAGTAATGTATAAGCACCAAAAACGTATAGTTCCTTTGTTTTTATTTTACCTTTGCAAATTAAACTGTAACTGTGACTAATAATAAAAAAATATAATATAAAATCTACTACTAAGAAAAAATTCATTCTGACACTCCCTTATCTTCTTTTAAGAAAATTAATGAACATTTTATCTATTCTCCTCATCTCCCCACCTTGAATTTTTTGCAAGTCTTTTTCCTTCAAGGCTACAAACTGTTCCAATTTAACTGTGTTTTTCATAATAAAATCTCCTCAATGTTTTTTTCTTGTAAGCTAACTTACAAAAACCATTATACAAAATGAAATTTCGTTTTAGATAAAATTCTCTCAACTGTCATTTTTTTCTCCCAAAGTGTACTTTTTTAAGAAAAAAGCCGGGAAAATTCCCAGCTTTGCTACTATATTGATCCCAGCAGGATTCGAACCTGCGACCGTTCGCTTAGAAGGCGAATGCTCTATCCAGCTGAGCTATGAGACCTAACACAATTATTCTACCAAAAATTCAATTAAAAGTCAATTTTCTATTTATGATAGGGTGATCCCTGCTGAATTGTAAAAGCCCGATAGATTTGTTCAACAAGGACTAGTCTCATTAACTGATGGGGCAAGGTTAAACGACCAAAACTAACAGAGAGATTGGCTCTCTTTTTTACATCCCGTGCTAATCCCAGACTCCCTCCAATAATAAAAGTAAGAGTAGAAAATCCTTTTATAGAAGCTTCTTCTAAATGTTTACTAAATTCTTCTGAGGAGAAAGTTTTCCCTTCAATGGCTAACACAATAACAAAATCACGGTCACCAACTTTTGATAAAATTCTCTGACCTTCTATTTCTAAAATCTTTTGATTTTCTGATTCACTGGCCTTATCTGGTGTTTTTTCATCTGCTAGCTCTATCATTTCAAGCTTAGCAAATCGAGAAATTCGTTTTGAATACTCTGCGATACCATCTTTTAAATACTTTTCTTTCAGTTTCCCAACTGTTACAACTTTAATTTTCATGATTCTATTCTAACATATTCTCTATTTTTTCACATCTTATTCACAAAATAAAAGGTTAATTTTAGCCGAGAAAACCACAGATTTTTGAAAGTTATCCACAATCTGTGAAAAACTTTTGTTTTTAAGTTATAATTAAGCTAGTCAGTTTATACTTTCAGTAATTTCAAACATATGGAGGCAAATATGAAACATCTAAAAACATTTTACAAAAAATGGTTTCAATTATTAGTCGTTATCGTCATTAGCTTTTTTAGTGGAGCCTTGGGTAGTTTTTCAATAACTCAACTCACTCAAAAAAGTGGTGTAAGTAACTCCAACAACAATAGCACTATCACACAGACTGCCTATAAAAACGAAAATTCAACAACACAGGCTGTTAACAAAGTAAAAGATGCTGTTGTTTCTGTTATCACTTATTCGGCCAACAGACAAAATAGCGTATTTGGCAATGATGATACTGACACAGATTCTCAACAAATCTCTAGTGAAGGATCTGGGGTTATTTATAAAAAGAATGACAAAGAAGCTTACATTGTTACTAACAATCACGTTATAAATGGCGCCAGCAAAGTAGATATTCGCTTGTCAGATGGGACTAAAGTACCTGGAGAAATCGTCGGAGCAGATACTTTCTCTGATATTGCTGTCGTCAAAATCTCTTCAGAAAAAGTGACTACAGTAGCTGAATTTGGTGATTCTAGTAAGTTAACCGTAGGAGAAACTGCTATTGCTATTGGTAGCCCATTGGGTTCTGAATATGCAAATACTGTTACTCAGGGTATTGTATCTAGTCTCAATCGAAATGTGTCCTTAAAATCTGAGGATGGACAAGCTATTTCTACAAAAGCCATCCAAACTGATACTGCTATTAACCCAGGTAACTCTGGTGGCCCACTAATCAATATTCAAGGACAGGTTATCGGAATTACCTCAAGTAAAATTGCTACAAATGGAGGAACCTCTGTAGAAGGTCTTGGTTTCGCAATTCCTGCAAATGACGCTATCAATATTATTGAACAGTTGGAAAAGAACGGAAAAGTGACGCGTCCAGCTTTGGGCATCCAAATGGTCAATCTCTCAAATATTAATACAAGTGATATTAGAAGACTTAATATTCCAAGCAGTGTAACATCTGGTGTAGTTGTTCGTTCTGTACAAAGTAATATGCCTGCCAATGGTCACCTTGAAAAATACGACGTTATTACAAAAGTAGATGACAAAGATATTGCTTCATCAACAGACTTACAAAGTGCTCTTTACAATCATTCTATCGGAGACACCATTAAGATAACTTACTATCGTAACGGTAAAGAAGAAACTACATCTATTAAACTTGACAAGAGTTCAGGTGATTTAGAATCTTAATTGACATCTATGTAAAGAAAACTTTACATAAGAGAAAAGATGTGTTAGTGTAGAATCATGGAAAAATTTGAAATGATTTCTATCACGGATATACAAAAAAATCCCTATCAACCTCGAAAAGAATTTGATAGAGAAAAACTACATGAACTAGCACAGTCTATCAAAGAAAATGGGGTCATTCAACCTATTATTGTTCGTCAATCTCCTGTTATTGGTTATGAAATCCTTGCAGGAGAGAGACGCTATCGGGCTTCACTTTTAGCTGGTCTAAGGTCTATCCCAGCTGTTGTTAAACAACTTTCAGACCAAGAGATGATGGTCCAATCCATCATTGAAAATTTACAGAGAGAAAATTTGAATCCAATAGAAGAAGCACGCGCCTATGAATCTCTCGTAGAGAAAGGATTTACCCATGCTGAAATTGCAGATAAAATGGGGAAGTCTCGTCCTTATATCAGTAACTCGATTCGTTTGCTTTCCTTACCAGAACAGATTATCTCAGAAGTAGAAAATGGCAAACTATCACAAGCCCATGCGCGTTCGCTAGTTGGGTTAAATAGGGAACAACAAGACTATTTCTTTCAACGAATTATTGAGGAAGACATTTCTGTAAGAAAGTTAGAAGCTCTTCTGACAGATAAAAAACAAAAGAAACTGCAAAAAACTGATCATTTCATACAAAATGAAGAAGAACAGTTAAAAAAACTACTCGGACTAGATGTAGAAATCAAACTGTCTAAAAAGGACAGTGGAAAAATCATTATTTCTTTTTCAAATCAAGAAGAATACAGTAGAATTATCAACAGCCTGAAATAAGGCTGTTCTTTTATTTTTTTACCTCACAAGGTTATCCACTATTTTTTTCAGTAAAAAGCTTAATAAATCAATAATTTCTGATTTTATCCCCAACCTGTGGATAAAGCTTGATAACATTGTGGATTATTTTTCACAGCTTGTGGAAAATTCTTACTATCTATGGTAAAATAAGTCTAGCATTAAACTTTTAAATAGTAAAGGAGGAGAAAGGATTGAAAGAAAAACAATTTTGGAATCGTATATTAGAATTTGCTCAAGAAAGACTGACTCGATCCATGTATGATTTCTATGCTATTCAAGCTGAACTCATCAAGGTAGAGGAAAATGTTGCCACTATATTTTTACCACGATCTGAGATGGAAATGGTCTGGGAAAAACAACTAAAAGATATCATTGTAGTTGCTGGATTTGAAATTTATGATGCTGAAATAACTCCCCACTATATTTTCACTAAACCTCAAAATACGACTATCTCACAAGTTGAAGAAGCTACAAATTCAACTCTTTATGACTATAGTCCAAAGTTAGCATCTATTCCTTATTCGGATACTGGGTTAAAAGAGAAGTATACCTTTGATAATTTTATTCAAGGTGATGGAAATGTTTGGGCTGTATCAGCCGCCTTGGCTGTCTCTGAAGATTTGGCCTTAACCTATAATCCTCTTTTTATCTATGGAGGACCTGGACTTGGGAAGACTCATTTGCTCAATGCGATTGGCAATGAAATTTTGAAAAATATTCCTGATGCGCGTGTTAAATACATCCCTGCTGAAAGCTTTATTAACGATTTTCTTGAACACCTAAGACTTGGTGAAATGGAAAAGTTCAAAAAAACTTATCGTAGTCTTGATCTCCTCTTAATTGATGATATCCAATCGCTGAGTGGAAAAAAAGTTGCAACTCAAGAAGAATTCTTCAATACTTTCAACGTTCTTCATAGCAATCAAAAACAAATTGTTCTGACTAGTGATCGTAGTCCTAAACACTTAGAGGGCCTTGAAGAAAGACTTGTCACGCGCTTTAGCTGGGGCTTGACGCAAAACATCACACCACCTGACTTTGAGACACGTATTGCCATTTTACAAAGCAAAACAGAACATTTGGACTACAATTTCCAAAGTGATACCCTAGAATACCTAGCTGGCCAATTTGATTCAAACGTTCGAGAACTTGAAGGAGCAATTAACGACATCACTTTAATTGCCAGAGTGAAGAAGATTAAGGATATCACTATCGATATCGCCGCAGAGGCTATTAGAGCACGTAAACAAGATGTTAACCAAATGCTCGTCATCCCAATTGATAAAATCCAAAATGAAGTAGGGAACTTCTATGGTGTTAGTGTCAAAGAAATGAAGGGAAGCAGACGCCTTCAAAATATTGTTTTGGCCCGTCAAGTAGCCATGTATTTATCTAGAGAACTAACAGATAATAGTCTTCCAAAAATTGGGAAGGAATTTGGTGGAAAAGATCATACAACAGTCATTCACGCCCATGCAAAAATTAAATCTTTGATTGACGAAGACGATAATTTACGTTTAGAAATTGAATCAATCAAAAAGAAAATAAAATAACTTGTGGATAATTTTCGCTTTTTTATCTTTTTTATCCACATTTTTTAAACAAGCCAAAAATCTTGATATGACTTACTTTAAGTCTGTTTTCCACAGATTTCACAGACTCTATTATTACTATTATCCTTCTAATACTAAAAATAAATAAAGGAGAATCCATGATTCATTTTTCAATTAATAAAAATTTATTTCTACAAGCCTTAAATACAACTAAAAGAGCTATTGGCTCTAAAAATGCCATCCCTATTTTATCAACTGTCAAAATTGACGTAACTAATGAAGGTGTTACTTTAATTGGCTCAAATGGTCAAATTTCAATTGAAAATTTTATTTCTCAAAAAAATGAAGATGCTGGTTTGTTAATTACTTCTTTAGGTTCGATCCTTCTTGAAGCTTCTTTCTTCATCAATGTGGTATCTAGTCTACCTGATGTGACTCTTGATTTTAAAGAAATTGAACAAAATCAAATTGTTTTAACCAGTGGAAAATCAGAAATTACCCTAAAAGGAAAAGATAGCGAGCAATATCCACGAATCCAAGAAATTTCAGCAAGCACTCCTTTGGTTCTTGAAACAAAATTACTCAAGAAAATTATCAATGAAACAGCTTTTGCGGCAAGTACACAAGAAAGTCGTCCAATTTTAACAGGTGTTCATTTTGTATTGAGCCAACACAAAGAGTTAAAAACAGTTGCAACAGACTCTCATCGTCTAAGCCAGAAAAAATTGACTCTTGAAAAAAATAGTGATGATTTTGATGTCGTGATTCCTAGCCGTTCTTTACGCGAATTTTCAGCGGTATTTACAGATGATATTGAAACTGTAGAGATTTTCTTTGCCAACAACCAAATCCTCTTTAGAAGTGAAAATATTAGCTTCTACACACGTCTGTTAGAAGGAAACTATCCTGATACAGATCGTTTGATTCCAACAGACTTTAACACTACAATTACTTTTGATGTGGTAAACTTGCGTCAGTCAATGGAGCGTGCTCGCCTTTTATCAAGTGCGACTCAAAATGGTACTGTGAAGCTTGAAATTAAAGGTGGGGTTGTTAGTGCCCATGTTCACTCTCCAGAAGTTGGTAAAGTAAACGAAGAAATCGATACTGACCAGGTTACTGGTGAAGATTTGACCATTAGTTTCAACCCAACTTACTTGATTGATTCTCTTAAAGCTTTAAATAGCGAAAAAGTGACCATTAGCTTTATCTCAGCTGTTCGTCCATTTACTCTTGTGCCAGCAGATACTGACGAGGACTTCATGCAGCTCATTACACCAGTCCGTACAAATTAAGTGAAAGAGGTTGAGCTTAGCTCGCCTCTTTTATGATATAATCGAAAAAGAAAAGGAGAGTAGTATGTATCAAGTTGGAAATTTTGTTGAAATGAAAAAACCACACGCTTGTATAATCAAGTCAACAGGTAAAAAAGCCAATCGTTGGG
This sequence comes from Streptococcus mitis, assembly GCF_047463435.1. GTDB lineage: Bacteria > Bacillota > Bacilli > Lactobacillales > Streptococcaceae > Streptococcus > Streptococcus mitis_DS. The sequence goes on from NZ_JASHDW010000014.1 coordinate 31,943, forward strand.
AAATTACGCGTGTAGGAGCAGATATCAAAATAAAATGTAGCAATTGTGACCACCTTGTCATGATGAGTCGCTATGATTTTGATCGAAAAATGAATAAAATTATTGACTGAGACCCCTTAGTTAGAGGGTTAGCAAGTTTTCCCTTTTTGTGTTATAATATTAGGGATTGAAATGAAAACGGAGAATGAGAAAATATGGCTTTAACAGCAGGTATCGTTGGTTTGCCAAACGTTGGTAAATCAACACTATTTAATGCAATTACAAAAGCAGGAGCAGAGGCTGCAAACTATCCATTTGCTACTATTGATCCAAATGTTGGAATGGTGGAAGTTCCAGATGAACGCCTACAAAAACTAACGGAAATGATTACTCCTAAAAAGACAGTGCCAACAACATTTGAATTTACAGATATTGCAGGGATTGTAAAAGGAGCTTCAAAAGGAGAAGGGCTAGGAAATAAATTCTTGGCTAATATTCGTGAAGTAGATGCGATTGTTCACGTAGTTCGTGCTTTTGATGATGAAAATGTCATGCGTGAGCAAGGACGTGAAGACGCCTTTGTAGATCCACTTGCAGATATTGATACAATTAATCTGGAATTGATTCTTGCTGACTTAGAGTCAGTTAATAAGCGTTATGCGCGTGTAGAAAAGATGGCACGTACGCAAAAAGATAAAGAATCTGTGGAAGAATTCAATGTTCTTCAAAAGATTAAACCAGTCCTTGAAGATGGGAAATCAGCTCGAACTATTGAATTTACAGATGAGGAACAAAAGGTTGTAAAAGGTCTCTTCCTTTTGACGACTAAACCAGTGCTCTATGTTGCCAATGTGGACGAGGATGTGGTTTCAGAACCTGACTCTATCGACTATGTTAAACAAATTCGTGAATTTGCAGCGACAGAAAATGCTGAAGTAGTCGTTATTTCTGCGCGTGCTGAGGAAGAAATTTCTGAGTTAGACGAAGAGGACAAGCAAGAGTTTCTTGAAGCACTTGGATTGACAGAATCAGGCGTTGACAAGTTGACTCGTGCAGCTTACCACTTGCTTGGATTGGGAACTTACTTCACAGCTGGTGAAAAAGAAGTTCGCGCTTGGACTTTCAAACGTGGTATGAAGGCTCCACAAGCAGCTGGTATTATCCACTCAGACTTTGAAAAAGGATTTATTCGTGCAGTAACCATGTCATATGAGGATCTAGTGAAATATGGATCTGAAAAGGCCGTAAAAGAAGCTGGACGCTTGCGTGAAGAAGGAAAAGAATATATCGTTCAAGATGGCGATATCATGGAATTCCGCTTTAATGTCTAAAAAATTAATAAATGGTGTCAATTAGGTTGGAAAAAAATTCCAACCCTTTTGGCTTTTGAAAGGAAAAATAAATGACCAAATTACTTGTAGGCTTGGGAAATCCAGGGGATAAATATTTTGAAACAAAACACAATGTTGGTTTTATGTTGATTGATCAATTAGCGAGAAAACAGAATGTCACTTTTACACACGATAAGATATTTCAAGCTGACCTAGCATCCTTTTTCCTAAATGGAGAAAAAATTTATCTTGTCAAACCAACGACATTTATGAATGAAAGTGGAAAAGCGGTTCATGCTTTATTGACTTACTATGGTTTGGATATTGAAGATTTACTCATCATTTACGATGATCTTGATATGGAAATTGGAAAGATTCGTTTAAGATCAAAGGGCTCTGCAGGTGGTCATAATGGTATCAAGTCTATTATTCAACATATAGGAACTCAGGTCTTTAATCGTGTTAAGATTGGAATCGGAAGACCTAAAAATGGTATGTCAGTTGTTCACCATGTTTTGAGTAAGTTTGACAAGGATGATTATATCGGTATTTTACAGTCTATTGACAAGGTTGACGATGCTGTAAACTATTATTTACAAGAGAAAAAATTTGAGAAAACAATGCAGAGGTATAACGGATAAATGGTGACCTTATTAGATTTATTCTCAGAAAATAATCAGATTAAAAAATGGCATCAAAGTTTAACAGATAAGAAAAGACAACTAATACTTGGCTTATCAACATCTACTAAGGCTCTTGCAATTGCAAGCAGTTTAGAAAAAGAAGATAAGATTGTGTTATTGACGTCAACTTATGGAGAAGCAGAAGGACTTGTTAGTGATCTTATCTCTATCTTGGGTGAGGAACTTGTCTATCCATTTTTGGTAGATGACTCCCCCATGGTCGAGTTCTTGATGTCTTCACAAGAAAAAATCATTTCACGGGTTGAAGCCTTGCGTTTTTTGACTGATCCGTCTAAGAAAGGGATTTTGGTTTGTAATATCGCAGCAAGTCGATTGCTTTTATCGTCTCCAAATGTATTCAAAGATAGTATTGTAACAATCTCAGTTGGTGAAGAATATGACCAACATGCGCTTATCCATCAGTTAAAGGAGATAGGCTATCGAAAAGTTACACAAGTACAAACTCAAGGAGAATTTAGTCTGCGAGGAGATATTTTAGATATTTTTGAAATATCCCAGTTAGAACCTTATCGAATTGAGTTTTTTGGTGATGAAGTCGATGGTATTAGATCATTTGAAGTCGAAACACAGTTATCGAAAGAAAATCAGATAGAACTCATTATCTTTCCAGCTAGCGATATGCTTTTGAGAGAAAAGGATTATCAACGAGGACAGTCAGCTTTAGAAAAACAAATTTCGAAGACCTTATCACCTATTTTGAAATCATACCTAGAAGAAATTTTTTCAAGTTTTCACCAAAAACAAATTCATTCTGATTCAAGGAAATTTTTATCTTTGTGTTATGACAAGACATGGACTGTTTTTGACTATATTGAAAAAGATACCCCAATATTCTTTGATGATTATCAAAAATTAATGAATCAGTATGAAGTATTTGAAAGAGAATTAGCACAATACTTTACAGAAGAATTACAGAACAGTAGAGCATTTTCTGAAATGCAGTATTTTGCAGATACAGAGCAAATCTATAAAAAACAGAGTCCAGTTACCTTTTTCTCTAATCTGCAAAAGGGGTTAGGAAATCTCAAGTTTGACCAAATTTATCAATTTAATCAATATCCCATGCAGGAATTTTTCAATCAATTTTCTTTTTTAAAGGAAGAAATTGACCGATACAAAAAAATGGATTACACCATTATTCTGCAGTCTAGCAATTCAATGGGAAGTAAAACATTGGAGGATGTTTTAGAGGAATACCAGATTAAATTGGATTCTAGAGATAAGTCAAGTGTTTGTAAAGAATCTGTAAACTTAATCGAGGGTAATCTCAGACATGGTTTTCATTTTGTAGATGAAAAGGTTTTATTGATAACTGAACATGAGATTTTTCAAAAGAAATTGAGACGTCGTTTTCGAAGACAACATGTTTCAAACGCAGAGAGATTAAAAGATTACAATGAACTTGAAAAAGGAGATTATGTTGTTCACCATATCCATGGAATTGGTCAATATCTAGGGATTGAAACAATTGAAATCAAAGGGATTCACCGTGATTATGTTAGTGTTCAATACCAAAACGGGGATCAAATCTCTATCCCAGTGGAACAGATTCATCTACTGTCCAAATATGTTTCAAGTGATGGGAAAGCTCCAAAACTCAATAAATTAAATGACGGTCATTTTAAAAAGGCCAAGCAAAAAGTAAAGAACCAGGTAGAGGATATAGCTGACGATTTAATCAAACTTTATTCTGAGCGTAGTCAGTTGAAGGGGTTTGCTTTCTCAGCTGATGATGAGGATCAACATGCTTTTGATGATGCCTTCCCTTATGTTGAAACGGATGATCAACTTCGTAGTATTGAGGAAATCAAGAGCGATATGCAGGCTTCTCAGCCAATGGATCGACTTTTAGTTGGGGATGTTGGTTTTGGAAAGACTGAAGTTGCTATGCGTGCAGCCTTTAAGGCAGTCAATGATCACAAACAAGTTGTCGTTCTAGTTCCGACGACGGTTTTAGCACAACAGCACTATACGAATTTTAAGGAACGATTCCAAAATTTTGCAGTTAATATTGATGTGTTGAGTCGCTTTAGAAGTAAAAAAGAACAGACTGAAACACTTGAAAAATTGAAAAACGGTCAAGTTGATATTTTGATTGGAACGCATCGAGTTTTATCTAAAGATGTTGAGTTTGCTGATTTGGGATTGATGATTATTGATGAAGAACAGAGATTTGGTGTCAAGCATAAGGAAACCTTGAAAGAATTGAAAAAACAAGTGGATGTCCTAACCTTGACCGCTACGCCAATCCCTCGTACCCTCCATATGTCTATGTTGGGAATCAGAGATTTGTCTGTTATTGAAACTCCGCCGACTAATCGTTATCCAGTGCAAACCTATGTTTTGGAAAATAATGATAGTGTCATTCGTGATGCTGTCTTGCGTGAAATGGAGCGTGGAGGTCAAGTTTACTATCTTTACAACAAAGTTGACACGATTGACCAAAAGGTTTCAGAATTACAGGAGTTGATTCCAGAGGCTTCGATTGGGTATGTTCATGGGCAAATGAGTGAGATTCAGTTAGAAAATACGTTATTAGATTTCATTGAAGGTCAGTATGATATTTTGGTGACAACTACCATTATTGAGACAGGGGTGGACATTCCAAATGCTAATACTTTATTTATTGAAAATGCAGACCATATGGGCTTGTCAACCTTGTATCAGTTAAGAGGAAGAGTCGGACGTAGTAATCGTATTGCTTATGCCTATCTCATGTATCGTCCAGAAAAATCAATCAGTGAAGTTTCTGAAAAGAGATTAGAGGCAATCAAAGGATTTACAGAATTGGGTTCCGGATTTAAGATTGCTATGCGAGATCTTTCGATTCGTGGAGCAGGAAATCTTTTAGGCAAGTCTCAGTCTGGTTTCATTGATTCTGTTGGTTTTGAATTGTATTCGCAGTTACTAGAGGAAGCTATTGCTAAACGACATGGTAATGGGAAAACAAGAACCAAAGGAAATACCGAATTGATTTTACAAATTGATGCCTATCTTCCTGACACTTATATCTCTGATCAACGACATAAGATTGAAATTTATAAAAAAATTCGTCAAATTGACAATCGTGTCAATTATGAGGAATTACAAGAAGAGCTGATGGACCGTTTTGGAGAATACCCAGATGTGGTTGCTTATCTTTTAGAGATTGGTTTAGTCAAGTCATATTTGGATAAGGTATTTGTAGAACGTGTGGAAAGAAAAGACAATAAGATTACAGTTCAATTTGAAAAAATCACTCAACGACTGTTTTTGGCTCAAGATTATTTTAAAGCTTTATCCGCAACGAACTTAAAAGCAGCCATAGCTGAGAATAAGGGATTAATGGAAGTTGTATTTGATGTTCGAAACAAGAAGGACTATGAAATTTTAGAAGGTCTGCTCATTTTTGGAGAAAGTTTATTAGAGATAAAAGTGTCGAAAGAAGGCAATTCCCTTTAACATTTTTCTTCTATAAAGTAGATAAAAATGATACAATAATAATTTGAGGTAATAAAAATGAGATTAGACAAATATTTAAAAGTATCACGAATTATCAAGCGTCGTACAGTCGCAAAAGAAGTAGCAGATAAAGGTAGGATCAAGGTAAATGGAATCTTGGCAAAAAGTTCAACGGATTTGAAAGTTAATGACCAAGTTGAAATTCGTTTTGGAAATAAGTTGCTACTTGTAAAAGTACTGGAGATGAAAGATAGTACAAAAAAAGAAGATGCAGCAGGCATGTATGAAATTATCAGTGAAACACGGGTAGAAGAAAATGTCTAAAAATATCGTACAATTGAATAATTCTTTTATTCAAAATGAACACCAACGTCGTCGCTATCTGATGAAAGAACGACAAAAACGTAATCGTTTCATGGGTTGGGTTCTGATTTTGATGATTTTATTGTTCATTTTACCAACTTATAATCTTGCTCAAAGTTATCACCAATTACTCCAAAGACGTCAACAGTTATCAGACTTGCAAACTCAGTATCAAACCTTGAGTGAGGAAAAGGAGAAAGAGACAGCTTTTGCTACAAAGTTGAAAGATGAAGATTACGCTGCTAAATACATGCGTGCAAAATATTATTATTCTAAGAATCGGGAAGCTGTTTATACGGTTCCTGACTTGCTCCCAAGGTGATAAAATGGAAAATTTATTAGATGTAATAGAGCAATTTTTGAGTCTATCGGATGAAAAACTAGAAGAGTTGGCTGATAAAAATCAATTATTGCGTTTACAAGAAGAAAAGGAAAGGAAGAATGCGTAAGTTCTTAATTATTTTGTTGCTACCAAGTTTTTTGACAGTTTCAAAAGTCGTTAGCACAGAAAAAGAAGTTGTCTATACTTCGAAAGAAATTTATTACCTTTCACAATCTGACTTTGGTATTTATTTTAGAGAAAAATTAAGTTCTCCCATGGTTTATGGAGAGGTTCCTGTTTATGCGAATGAAGATTTAGTAGTGGAATCTGGAAAATTAACTCCCAAAACAAGTTTTCAAATAACCGAGTGGCGCTTAAATAAACAAGGAATTCCGGTATTTAAGCTATCAAATCATCAATTTATAGCTGCGGACAAACGATTTTTATATGATCAATCAGAGGTAACTCCAACAATAAAAAAAGTATGGTTAGAATCTGATTTTAAACTGTACAATAGTCCTTATGACTTAAAAGAAGTGAAATCATCCTTATCAGCTTATTCGCAAGTATCAATTGATAAGACCATGTTTGTAGAAGGAAGAGAATTTCTACATATTGATCAGGCTGGATGGGTAGCTAAAGAATCAACTTCTGAAGAAGATAATCGGATGAGTAAAGTCCAAGAAATGTTATCGGAAAAATATCAGAAGGATTCATTTTCTATTTATGTTAAGCAACTGACTACTGGAAAAGAAGCTGGTATCAATCAAGATGAAAAGATGTATGCGGCTAGTGTTTTGAAACTCCCTTATCTTTATTATACGCAAGAAAAAATAAATGAAGGTCTTTATCAGTTAGATACGACTGTAAAATACATATCTGCAGTCAATGATTTTCCAGGTTCCTATAAACCAGAAGGAAGTGGTAGTCTTCCTAAAAAAGAGGATAATAAAGAGTATTCTCTAAAGGATTTAATTACGAAAGTATCAAAAGAATCTGATAATGTAGCTCATAATTTATTGGGATATTACATTTCAAACCAATCTGATGACACATTTAAATCCAAGATGTCTGCTATTATGGGAGATGATTGGGATTCAAAAGAAAAATTGATTTCTTCTAAAATGGCTGGGAAAGTTATGGAAGCTGTTTATAATCAAAATGGATTTGTATTGGATTCTTTGACTAAAACAGATTTTGATAATGAGAGAATTGCCAAAGGTGTTTCTGTTAAAGTAGCTCATAAAATTGGAGATGCGGATGAATTTAAGCATGATACAGGTGTTGTCTATGCAGATTCTCCATTTATTCTTTCTATTTTCACTAAAAATTCTGATTATGATACGATTTCTAAGATAGCCAAGGATGTTTATGAGGTTCTAAAATGAGGAAACAAGATTTTTTAAATCATTTTCTCAAGAAGGGATATTTCAAAAAGCATGCTAAGGTGATGCTAGCTCTTTCTGGTGGATTAGATTCTATGTTTCTATTTAAGGTGTTATCTACGTATCAAAAAGAGTTAGAAATTGAATTGATTCTAGCTCATGTGAATCATAAGCAGAGAGTAGAATCAGATTGGGAAGAACAGGAATTAAGGAAGTTAGCTGCTGAAGCAGAGCTTCCTATTTATATCAGCAATTTTTCAGGAGAATTTTCAGAAGCACGTGCTCGAGAGTTTCGTTATGATTTTTTTCAAGAGGTCATGAAAAAGACAGGTGCGACAGCTTTAGTCACTGCCCACCATGCTGATGATCAGGTGGAAACGATTTTAATGCGCTTGATTCGAGGAACTCGTTTGCGCTATCTATCAGGAATTAAGGAGAAGCAAGTAGTCGGAGAGATAGAAATCATTCGTCCCTTCTTGCATTTTCAGAAAAAAGACTTTCCACCAATTTTTCACTTTGAAGATACATCAAATCAGGAAAATCATTATTTTCGCAATCGTATTCGAAACTCTTATTTACCAGAATTAGAAAAAGAAAATCCTAGATTTAGAGATGCAATCTTAAGCATCGGCAATGAAATTTTAGATTATGACTTAGCTATAGCTGAATTATCAAAGAATATTGATGTAGAAAATTTAGATCAGCTATTGTCTTACTCTGAGTCGACACAAAGAGTTTTACTTCAAACTTATCTGAATCGTTTTCCAGATTTGAATCTTACAAAAGCTCAGTTTGAAGAAGTTCGGAAAATTTTAAAAACTAAAAGCCAGTACCGTCATCCACTTAAAAATGGCTATGAATTAATAAAAGAGTACCAACATTTTCAGATTTGTAAAATCAGTCCTCAGGCTGATGAAAAGGAAGATGAACTTGTGTTACACTATCAAAATCAGGTATCTTATCAAGGATATTTATTTTCCTTTGGACTTCCTTTAGAAGGTGAATCAATTCAACAAATACCTGTTTCACGCGAAACATCTATATACATTCGCCATCGAAAACCAGGAGATGTTTTGATTCAAAATTGGCATAGAAAAAAACTCAGACGTCTATTTATTGATTTGAAAATCCCTATGGAAAAGCGAAAATCTGCTCTGATTATTGAGCAATTTGGTGAAATTATCTCAATTTTGGGAATTGCGACCAGTAATTTGAGTAAAAACACGAAAAATGATATAATGAACACTGTACTTTATATAGAAAAAATAGATAGGTAAAAAAATGTTAGAAAACGATATTAAAAAAATCCTCGTTTCACACGATGAAATTACAGAAGCTGCTAAAAAATTAGGTGCTCAACTTACTAAAGACTATGCAGGAAAAAATCCAATTTTAGTTGGGATTTTAAAAGGATCTATTCCTTTTATGGCTGAATTGGTCAAACATATCGACACACATATTGAAATGGACTTCATGATGGTTTCTAGCTATCATGGTGGAACAGCAAGTAGCGGTGTGATCAATATTAAACAAGATGTGACTCAAGATATCAAAGGAAGAGATGTTTTATTTGTAGAAGATATCATTGATACAGGTCAAACTTTGAAGAATTTGCGAGATATGTTTATTGCAAGAGAAGCAGCCTCTGTTAAAATTGCAACCTTGTTGGATAAACCAGAGGGACGTGTTGTAGAAATTGAGGCAGACTATACCTGCTTTACTATTCCAAATGAGTTTGTAGTAGGTTATGGGTTAGACTACAAAGAAAATTATCGTAACCTTCCTTATGTTGGAGTATTGAAAGAAGAAGTATATTCAAATTAGAAAGAACAATTTTTAATGAAAAAACAAAATAATGGTTTAATTAAAAATCCTTTTCTATGGTTATTACTTATTTTTTTCCTAGTTACAGCTTACCAGTATTTTAGTACAGGTAGTGTTGCAGGGAAAAGTGAGCAGATTAATTATACAGAATTGGTAAAAGAAATTACCGATGACAATGTAAAAGAATTGACTTACCAACCAAATGGTAGTGTTATCGAAGTTTCGGGTGTCTATAAAAATCCTAAAACAAGTAAAGAAGAAACAGGAATTCAGTTCTTTTCTCCTTCTGCCATAACAGTAGAGAAATTTTCAAGTATTATTCTTCCTTCAGATACTACAGTATCCGAATTGCAAAAACTTGCTTCTGACCATAAAGCGGAAGTAACTGTTAAGCATGAAAGTTCAAGTGGTATGTGGATTAATATTCTTGTATCCATTGTGCCATTCGGTATTCTTTTCTTCTTCCTATTCTCTATGATGGGAAATATGGGAGGAAATAATAGTCGTAACCCAATGAGTTTTGGACGTAGCAAGGCCAAAGCTGCAAATAAAGAAGATATTAAAGTCAGATTTTCAGATGTTGCTGGAGCTGAGGAAGAAAAACAAGAATTAGTTGAAGTCGTTGAATTCTTAAAAGATCCAAAACGATTTACAAAACTTGGAGCCCGTATTCCAGCAGGTGTTCTTTTGGAGGGACCTCCGGGAACAGGTAAAACTTTGCTTGCTAAGGCAGTAGCCGGAGAAGCTGGTGTTCCATTCTTTAGTATCTCAGGTTCTGACTTTGTAGAAATGTTTGTCGGAGTTGGAGCTAGTCGTGTTCGTTCTCTTTTTGAAGATGCCAAAAAAGCAGCACCAGCTATCATCTTTATCGATGAAATTGATGCTGTTGGTCGTCAACGTGGAGTCGGTCTCGGCGGAGGAAATGACGAACGTGAACAAACCTTGAACCAACTTTTGATTGAGATGGATGGTTTTGAGGGAAATGAAGGGATTATTGTCATCGCTGCGACAAACCGTTCCGATGTACTTGACCCTGCTCTCTTGCGTCCAGGACGTTTTGATAGAAAAGTATTGGTTGGCCGTCCTGATGTTAAGGGTCGAGAAGCAATCTTGAAAGTGCACGCTAAAAATAAACCTTTGGCAGACGATGTTGATTTGAAATTAGTGGCCCAACAAACCCCAGGTTTTGTTGGAGCAGATTTAGAGAATGTCTTGAATGAAGCTGCTCTAGTTGCTGCTCGTCGCAATAAATCGATAATTGATGCTTCAGATATTGATGAAGCAGAAGACAGAGTTATTGCTGGTCCTTCTAAGAAAGATAAGACAGTTTCACAAAAAGAACGTGAATTGGTTGCCTACCATGAGGCTGGACATACCATTGTTGGCCTAGTCTTATCGAATGCCCGTGTTGTTCATAAGGTTACAATTGTACCAAGAGGTCGTGCAGGTGGTTACATGATTGCACTTCCTAAGGAAGATCAAATGCTTCTATCTAAAGAAGATATGAAAGAGCAATTGGCTGGCTTGATGGGTGGACGTGTAGCTGAAGAAATTATCTTTAACGTCCAAACTACAGGAGCTTCAAACGACTTTGAACAAGCGACACAAATGGCGCGTGCAATGGTTACAGAGTACGGGATGAGTGAAAAACTTGGTCCAGTTCAATATGAAGGAAATCATGCCATGTTTGGTGCACAAAGTCCTCAAAAATCAATTTCAGAACAAACAGCTTATGAAATTGACGAAGAGGTTCGTTCATTATTGAATGAAGCACGAAATAAAGCTGCTGAAATTATTCAGTCAAATCGTGAAACTCACAAGTTGATTGCAGAAGCACTATTGAAATACGAAACATTGGATAGTACACAAATTAAATCTCTTTATGAAACAGGAAAGATGCCTGAAACAGTAGAAGAGGAATCTCATGCACTATCTTATGATGAAGTAAAGTCAAAAATGAATGATGAAAAATAACCCAAAGAGAGGCACTGCCTCTCTTTTTTGTGCAGTTTAGACGGTGTAGGGAACAGAATGGGGAAATGGGCCAAAAGTGTTTCTGAATCTGTTAGACTGTATCTAGAAAGGGGAACGTTATGTTTAAAGAATTGTATAAAGAAGTCCAGGGAATTGTATATAAGAGTAGAAATGAATATTACTTGCATTTATGGGAGCTATCAGATTGGGACCAAGAGGGAATGATTTGCTTACATGAATTGATTAGTAGAGAAGAAGAGCTAGTAGAAGATATTCCTCGTTTACGTAAATACTTCAAAACTAAATTCCGTAATCGAATTTTAGACCATATCCGTAAACAAGAAAGCCAGAAGCGTAGATATGATAAAGAACCTTATGAAGAAGTAGGTGAGATCAGTCATCGTATCAGCGAGGGAGGTCTGTGGTTAGATGAGTATTATCTCTTTCATGAGACACTAAGAGATTATAGAAACAAACAAAGTAAAGACAAACAAGAAGAGTTAGAACGCGTCTTAAGACATGAACGCTTCCGAGGGCGTCAAAGAGTATTAAGAGACTTACGTATTGTGTTTAAGGAGTTTGATATCCGTACTCGGTAAGAAGCTATGCAAAAAAAATGAAAAAAGTTTAAAAAAAGTGTTGACAAAGTTTGAAAAGCCAGTATAATAGTAAGAGTTGAAAATAACAGCTCCGGTCCGTTGGTCAAGGGGTTAAGACACCGCCTTTTCACGGCGGTAACACGGGTTCGAATCCCGTACGGACTATGGTATGTTGCAGAAGAAATACTGATTGAAAAAAATAAAAAAAGTTTCAAAAAAG
>NZ_JASHDW010000015.1:0-32874 GCF_047463435.1 Streptococcus mitis
GCTCCCATAAATGCAAGTAATATTCATTTCTACTCTTATATACAATTCCCTGGACTTCTTTATACAATTCTTTAAACATAACGTTCCCCTTTCTAGATACAGTCTAACAGATTCAGAAACACTTTTGTCCCATTTCCTCCATTCTGTTCCCTACACCGTCTAAACTGCACAAAAAAGAGAGGGCAAGCCTCTCTTTGGGTTATAATTCTGCAATTTGGTTTAGGTTTACTTCTGCAACTGTGTCATTACCAAACATAGAGATAATCATCTTCACTTTATTGTTATCAATCTCTGTAATCTTACCAGTATAGTCTGCAAAAGCACCATCAATGATACGTACAGTTTGACCAACTTCAACATCGATATCAAACTCTTGTACAGTTTGTCCCATAGAAACCAAGATATCACGGATTTCTTGTTCCAATAATGGAGTTGGTTTTGATCTATTTCCGTGAGATCCGACGAATCCTGTAACGTTTGGTGTGTTTCGAACAACAAACCAAGCTTCATCTGTCATCACCATTTCTACAAGAACATAACCTGGAAAGCGATTCTCTTCTACTTCTTTTCTCTTTCCATTTTTTTCAACTTGCACTGTTTGTGTTGGAATTTCAACACGTAAAATATTATCCAACATATTGTAGGTTTGTGCACGTTGCAATAGATTTTCTTTTACCTTATTTTCATAACCAGAATAGGTTTGTAAGACAAACCATCCTTTATCAAAACTATCCATGATACTTCCTTTCATAATAGAAGATTTCTAGCGTGAATAACTCCACAGGTCTTCTAAAAAATGTTAATAAATCGAATCAAACCTGAAACAATCAACTTGTCAAAAATATAAATAATCACAACAAAGAAAGCAGTGTATTCCATGATAGAACGAAAATCTCTCCAGCTTTCCTTGCGAGTTGGCCATGTTGTGTCTTTAAGAAGTCTAAAAATATCTCCAATAAAACGCATCGCTCTCTCCTATCTCGTTTCTCTGTGTGTAGTGTACTTACCACAATGTTTACAAAATTTATTTACTTCTAGTCGTGTTGGCTTGGGGTTTCCGCTGATCTTGATTGAATAGTTTCTCGAACCACAAACCGCACAAGCTAGGCTTGCTTTTTTTAGTGCCATAACGCCTCCATCTTATCTATTATAACAAGAAAGCCAGGCTTTGACAAGCATCTTAACGAAATAGATTGACTACCGAATCCCATATCGTTTGAGCTTTTTCCTTAATTTTAGCATCCGAGATGGCACGGCTAGCCTCATCTACCAGATTTTGTGCACGACTTCTAATATCAGAAAGGCTATTATCCGCCTGATTTTCTTCATTACTCTGTACTTGATTTCTTGTATTGGCTGGTGCAATTCCATTTTGCTTATAAGCATTTTCAACTGTAAAGGTACTTCCTGGCGTATAAGGTAAAATGGTATTTGCAATGTTTCTAAAGACATGGGCTGCACCGTTTGAAGTAGATCCTGCTAGGTAGTGATTTTCATCAGTAGTCGGAAAACCAAGCCAGTGACTAATCACAACATCCGGTGTATAACCAATTACCCACTGGTCACTTGTGTATTCCGGATTAAAAACAGCTTCAGTTGTTCCAGTTTTTCCTGCCATGACATAGTCTGCAGGCGATGAACTAATACCGGTACCGTTTGTAAATGTCCCCAACATCATACTGGTCATCTTGTCAGCTACAGACTTATCAATCACCCGTTTTTGTGAATTTTTATGGCTCGCAATGACCTGACCACTAGCATTTTCAATTCTACTAATAAAATGAGCTTCCGGCATTAAACCTTCATTTGCAAAGACAGCATATGCTTGAGCCATTTGCAGAGGGTTGGTTTCAACACCGCTTCCCAAGGCGACGCCGAGAACACGGTCGACTTTTTCCATGTTGAGTCCGAATTTTTCTCCTGACTCAAAAGCCTTATCAACACCCAAATCATTAACAGTAGCAACAGCAGGTAGATTAAGTGATTCTGCCAAGGCTTGATACATCGGAACTTCTCGACTCGTTTTGATCCCTGCATAGTTATCAACCTTATAGCTGTCATACTGCATGGTATGGTTATCCAACTGCTTATTCAAAGCCCAGCCAGCTTCAACTGCAGGCGTATAAACAACTAAAGGCTTAATTGTAGAACCAGGGCTACGTTTTGATTGAGTTGCATAGTTGAAATTCCGGAATCCAGTTTTATCATTGCCAGCAACCTGACCGACAACTCCACGAACTCCACCTGTTTTCGGTTCGAGAGCTACACTTCCTGATTGAGCAAATGTTCCATCCTCTGCCCTAGGAAATAGAGCTGTATTTTCATAGACAACCTGCATATTTGCTTGGTAGTTTTGGTCCAGCTCTGTGTAAATGCGGTAGCCATTATTTACGATTTCTTCCTCTGTTAGATTATACTTGGAAACAGCTTCATTAACAACCGCATCAAAGTAAGAAGGATAGCGGTAATCTGAGATTTTTCCTTCATACTTATCGTGCAATTGCGAAGTCATATCAACTTCTGCTGCTTCGGTTTCTTGGTTTTTATCAATGTAACCCGCTGCAAGCATATTCTGCAAAACAGTATCGCGACGATTGGTAGAATCTTCTACAGAATTCAAAGGATTATACAGTTCCGGCCCCTTTAGCATTCCTGCCAGAGTCGCAGCTTGATCCAGACTCACTTCTGATGCAGAAACTCCAAAGTATTTCTTACTCGCATCTTCTACACCCCACACACCATTTCCAAAATAAGCGTTGTTAAGGTACATGGTTAGAATTTGATCCTTACTATATTTTTTTGTTAATTCTAAGGCAAGGAAAAATTCTTTCGCTTTTCTCTCAACAGTTTGATCCTGTGACAAATAAGCGTTTTTAGCTAGCTGTTGGGTAATAGTAGATCCACCACCTGAACGGCCAGCTGTTACAATAGCCAAGAAGAAACGACCATAGTTAATCCCGTCATTTTTATAGAAAGAACGGTCTTCTGTCGCAATAACGGCATTCTGCAAATTTTTACTGATATCAGTCAGTTCAACATAGGTTCCTTTTTGACCAGACAAGGCACCAGCCTCCTTTTCTTCACGGTCAAAAATAAGAGTTCGAGTTTTCAAGGCATTTTGCAAATCATTGACATTGGTTGACTTGGCTACAGCAAACAAATAGGTTCCAACTAGCAAGCCTGCACTCAAACCTAGTATAAGGACAATCTTTGTTAGATGATAGCGACGCCAGAATTTTCGAATTGGACCCACTTGGGCTAATTTTTTTCTATCACTGCGAGAACGACGCAAGCTAGTAGACCCAGAATCCTCTGATTCACTTGTTTCTTTTTTAAAAAGAGAAAGAAATTTCTCGAATAATTTATCTAATTTCATGCGTTTATTTTATCATCTTCATCATAGGAAGACAAGAATTTAGCTATTTCCTATCAAAATAGGGCTTTTTTTGTTACAATATCTGTATGCAATTCACATTTACATTACCAGACTCTCTACCTCAAATGACGGTAAAGCAATTACTTGAGGAACAACTCCTCATTCCTAGAAAAATCCGGCATTTTTTGAGAATCAAGAAACATATTTTAATTAATCAGCGAGAAGTTCGCTGGAACGAGATGGTAAATCCTGGAGATATTTGCCAGTTAACGTTTGACAAGGAAGATTATCCCGAAAAAGAAATCCCTTGGGGCAATCCTAACCTCGTTCAAGAGGTTTATCAAGATCAACACTTGATTATTGTCAACAAACCAGAGGGGATGAAAACGCATGGTAATCAGCCAAACGAAATCGCCCTTCTTAACCATGTCAGTGCCTATGTTGGCCAAACCTGCTATGTCGTTCATCGTCTGGACATGGAAACCAGTGGTTTGGTTCTCTTTGCCAAAAATCCTTTTATCCTGCCTATTCTCAATCGCTTACTGGAGAAAAAAGAGATTTCTAGGGAATATTGGGCACAGGTCGACGGACATATCAACAGCAAAGAACTTGTTTTCAAAGACAAAATTGGACGTGATCGCCATGATCGCAGAAAGCGAATAGTTGATACAAAAAATGGACAATATGCTGAAACACATGTAAGCAGATTAAAGCAATTCCCAAACAAAACTTCCTTGGTTCGTTGCAAACTAAAGACAGGGCGAACCCATCAAATTCGTGTGCACCTTTCGCATCATAACTTCCCTATTTTAGGCGACCCTCTCTATAATAGTAAATCAAAAACAAGTCGGCTTATGCTCCACGCCTTTCGACTGTCCTTTACCCATCCGCTTACTCTAGAGAAATTAAGCTTCACTACCCTATCAGATACTTTTGAAAAAGAGTTAAAAAAGAATGGATGATAGCGTCATCCATTTTTAAATATTTAAAAAGCAAGACCAGAGGCCTTGCTTTTTATCGACTCATGAATTATTTAGCGATTTTTGCGAAGTATTCAAGAGTACGAACAAGTTGTGCAGTGTATGACATTTCGTTGTCGTACCATGATACAACTTTAACCAATTGTTTACCGTCAACGTCAAGAACTTTAGTTTGAGTTGCGTCAAACAATGAACCGTAAGACATACCTAGGATATCTGAAGATACGATTGGATCTTCAGTGTATCCGTATGATTCGTTTGAAGCTGCTTTCATAGCTGCGTTCACTTCGTCAACAGTAACGTTCTTTTCAAGAACTGCTACCAACTCAGTTACAGAACCTGCTGGAACAGGAACACGTTGAGCAGCTCCGTCCAATTTACCGTTCAATTCTGGGATTACAAGACCGATAGCTTTTGCAGCACCAGTTGAGTTAGGAACGATGTTTACAGCACCAGCGCGAGCACGGCGAAGGTCACCACCACGGTGTGGTCCGTCAAGAATCATTTGGTCACCAGTGTAAGCGTGGATAGTAGTCATCAATCCTTCAACAACACCAAAGTTGTCTTGAAGAGCTTTAGCCATTGGAGCCAAGCAGTTTGTAGTACATGAAGCACCTGAGATAACTGTTTCAGTACCGTCAAGAACGTCGTGGTTAGTGTTGAATACAACTGTTTTAACGTCGTTTCCACCAGGAGCAGTGATAACAACTTTTTTAGCTCCACCAGCGTGCAAGTGTTTTTCAGCAGCTGCTTTCTTAGCAAAGAAACCAGTAGCTTCAAGAACGATTTCTACACCGTCGTTAGCCCAGTCGATTTGTTCTGGATCACGTTCAGCAGAAACTTTGATGAATTTACCGTTAACTTCAAATCCACCTTCTTTAACTTCAACAGTACCGTCGAAACGACCTTGAGTTGTGTCGTATTTCAACAAGTGTGCAAGCATAACTGGATCTGTAAGGTCGTTGATACGAGTAACTTCAACACCTTCTACGTTTTGGATACGACGGAAAGCAAGACGACCGATACGTCCGAAACCGTTAATACCAACTTTAACTACCATTAGTGATTTCCTCCTTATGAAAATCATGAAATTTTTATTGTGAAAAGAGTAACTTGAATCACTACAAATCACCTTTCAACAAACCTATTATATAACTATTTAAGTTTAATTGCAAGTACGGACATTGTTTTTCTATGTTAGTTTCTTTTTCAGGCTATAAATCAAGAACTTCCTTACTATTCATATCGTAGCGATTCTACAGGATCCATTTTACTAATTTTACGTGCTGGGAAGTAGGCTGAGACATAACCAAGTAATAGAGCAAAAGCTAGAGTTCCTAAAATAGATAGAAGATTTAATTCAAAAACCTTAGTGATGGATGGGTAAAAGTGATTTACAACCGCATTCGCCAAACTTCCCACCCCTTGTGCAACCAAAAATGCCAGCAGCAAGGCGATTCCTACAATCCAAATAGCCTCGTAAATAAAAATTCCTTTGACATCGCGATTTTGATAACCAACTGCCTTCATGACACCTATTTCCTTAGAACGTTGCATGATATTGATGTAAATAATGATACCAATCATGACCGCTGCTACCACAATAGCTTGTGATGAAAGTACAATCAATAATCCCTGAATAACACGAATAAAGGTAATCACAATATCAAGAACCTTCTGTTGAGAAAGCACAGTATACTTCTTATTTTTCTGTAATTCTTCTGTTATCGCTTTTGTCTGTGATGGATCTTTGAGTTCCAGGATAAAATAAGATACAGCTTTTGTAAATCCAGCTTCTTTCAAAATCGTTTCCATTTGATGAGACGGCATGAAACTGTTGCTGTCCTCCATGTCATCTTCATCATTGATTACACGTACAATCTTCGTTTGAAATTGAGCAATCTTACTAGCTTCGGCAGCATTTTCTACAATGCTGGCTGAGACTGATTTGCCAATAAGATCAGTAGCTGTCAGATTGTTTCCTGTCTGTTCATTCCAATTTTTTAGTAAACTGCTTGGAATCGTCAAGCCCTGTTCATTTGCATCAGTATAGAGGGAACCGGCTAATACTTTGTCCGCCTCATTACTACTAACA
The DNA here is from genome assembly GCF_047463435.1 of Streptococcus mitis. Classification (GTDB taxonomy): domain Bacteria; phylum Bacillota; class Bacilli; order Lactobacillales; family Streptococcaceae; genus Streptococcus; species Streptococcus mitis_DS. Next base: position 6,452 of record NZ_JASHDW010000015.1, read on the forward strand.
GAAATACTTGTATCCTCATAGAGACTCACTACTTGAGCATAAGAAGGCATCATTTGACTCAGATCCATTTCTTGACCATCTATAGTAATATTTGACATGGTCATCCCAAAAGGACTCTCCAAATATTTAATAGCTTCTTTCCCAACTGTATCCGTGATATAGTTCTTATCATCTTGGTTCAAAAAGCCTCGTCCAGCATTTTCTGTATTTAAAGCAATCTGAACTTGAGAAGGGATTTGACCTCCATTCGTATTTTCATCAATCATCGAAATCAAAGCATTTCCCAAGCCGAAAGAAATTAAGACTCCTACAAAACCAATTGAGGTTGCTAGCGCAATCAATAGATTACGCCACTTTCTTTCCAGAAAGTTATTTAAAGAAAGTTTGAATTTATTTTTCGATGATAATCCTTTATTTTTTGACTTCTTCAACGACTTCACCATCCTTCATTTTGATAATCACGTCTGCATATTCAGCAACCTCTGGATTATGGGTTACAATCAGTACTGTTTTCCCTGTTTGGGCTAAATTTTTAAATACCTCCAGTACCTTTTCTTGGGATTGAGAATCCAGCGAACCCGTTGGCTCATCTGCTACAATCATATCAGGCTGATTTACCAGTGCACGCGCTATTGCTACGCGTTGCTTTTGCCCGCCAGAAAGCTGTTTAACATTTTTAGCAATAAAAGGCTCCATGCCCAAGTTACTTAATTGCTCCTTTGCAATCATTGTCATCTCCCTGTCAGATAAATCTTTGACATAGAGAGGTAGCTTGACATTGTCCAAGACAGACTGATGAGGAATGAGGTTAAAATTTTGAAACACAAATCCAATCTTATCTTTACGAAATTGAGTTAGTTCAATCTCTGATAAGTCACGGAGGGATTCCCCTTTAAATTCTAAAACTCCTTCATATTGTCTATCTAGACCACTGATAATGTTTAGCAAGCTAGTTTTGCCACAGCCTGACGGACCGTAAATCGCTGTAATTTTACCTTTTGCAATCTGCAGGTTAATATTTCTTAGAGCCTGCTCTTGATGTTTACCGTCCAAAGTGTAAAACTTTGAAATATTTTTAATGGATAAAATGGACATTCTTTCCCCCTTGTTTAAAACCGTTATCGTCATAACATCATACTTATAGAAAATCCTTCAAGCTACATCAGCGCTGATTTACCCTTTAAGTCTACTACTTAGAACTTTCTCTCTATTCCCTAGTTTGCTTCTAGATGTATATCAAGTAAAATTCATTTTAACAAAAAAGCGACATTTCTCCAATGACAGAAATGTCACTATTTTATTTAAACTGGTAAAATTAGAGAAAAAAGCTATCTAAACTAATCTTCAAAAATATTACATTTCTCAAAATATAATATAAATTAGACTAGACAAAAAATCAATTCAAAGCTAACATTTAAAACGTCTTTCCATAATAAAAGGCATAATATCAAAGTTTTTGTATAACTGATATTATGCCTTTTATTGTGAAAACATTTACTTCATTTGCTCCTGAAATCAAGTTTTTCTCAGAATCTTTTATTATCCTCAGTCCATTCCTTATCTAAACTAACGATTAACTGCTCATTGCCAAACATCCTTGCCATCATTTTTGCTTCTTCATACTTTTGTTTGGCTGTATCATAATCCATCTGAATATAATATTTCCACTCCACCATCAAGACAATCGGTTGTTTTTGAAAATCTCGTGTTTTTTGCCCTATTTTATTTAAGGTCTCGACTGCCCTCTTAAAATAATGAAGCAACCCCATAACCTCTATACAAGTTAAAGAAGCTAACAAGGAGTCTCTAAGTAAGTCCAAACAATCGAACTCTATCTTATCAACCTGAGAACTTAATTTGTCATGAAAATAAAGAATAGTTTCATGCTCAGACTTTTTTATCTCACCCTCGTTTAAACCATCCATTAACTGACAAAGAAAATACAGTCTCAATTTCAACAATTCCTCAGCCTTATATACATCTCTGGATAGTAAGTCTTGAAGACTGTCCTCAATCACACCACTTCCGTATAAAGAATTACTAGTCGCTCTCACTGCATCTATTGCCTGAAGGCAGTCCACTATCATCTTCTCATCACGGGGCAGGTCATCATAAAAACACTCGAAAATCTCATCAAAATATTCTTCCTTTTGTTCTTGCAACTCCTTGTCTCCATAGTCAGGGTGATGTAAAAGAAAGTACTTTAATTCTTGGTAGCGTTTAGGCAGTTCCTTATAATCTGGCATCAAGACGTAGGATGGAATTTCTAATCTATCTGCAATATATTCTAGTGTTTTTATAGTCGGTCGAAATTCTCCTTTTTCGATTCTCACCAACTGACGCACTGATAATTCAGACTCATCCCCACAAAAAACTGGACGACTAAGTCCTTTCTCCTCTCTTAAAAGTCGCACTTTATCCCCTAACTCATTTATCTTGTTCATTTGCCCCTCGCATGATTATAAAAGATTTGATTTTCAAATAAATATATGCGATGATTATACCATTTTTCAAATAGAATTACAAAAAAAGAGACAGGGATTCCCTGCCTCTAGGCTGATAAACAATTATTTACGGCGTCCTGGTCTTTCTTTGTAGCCATAGTAAGAATCTTCGATGATTTCTTGCATATGGTCAACCATTGGAAGGCGTGGGTTAGCTGGTGAACATTGGTCTTCGTAAGCAAGGAAGGCTAATTCACGTGAATGTTCTTTCCATTCTTTTTCGTCGATACCTTGTGCTTTGAAGTTCATTTGGATACCTACGCGCTCACCAAGTTCGTAGACAGCTTTTGCGTAAGACTCCACACCTTCTTCTGGAGTAGAAGCTGGAAGTCCAAGCATGCGTGCGATATCTTGGTATTTTTCATCTGCACGGTAGTAGTTGTACTTAGGCCATGTTGCTGTCTTAGCTGGACGTGTACCGTTGTAGCGGATGACGTATGGAAGCAAGATAGCATTTGTACGACCGTGGATTGTGTGGAATTGGGCACCAATCTTATGTGCCATTGAGTGAGAAATACCTAGGAAGGCATTGGCAAAGGCCATACCAGCGATTGTTGAAGCGTTATGCATTTTTTCGCGTGAATGGAAGTCTGCATTCTTAACTGAGCTTTCAAGGTTTTCAAATACAAGCTTGATGGCTTGAAGTGCAAGACCGTCAGTGTAGTCGCTAGCCATTTGTGATACGTAAGCTTCAGTCGCGTGAGTCAATACGTCCATACCAGTGTCCGCAGCAACAAATCCAGGAACTGTCAATACCAAAGCAGGGTCTACGATTGCCACAGTTGGTGTCAATGAGTAGTCAGCGATTGGGTATTTACGGTTATTTGCTTTATCAGAGATAACGGCAAATGGTGTTACTTCAGATCCTGTACCAGATGTTGTTGGGATTGCGATGAATTTAGTCTTCTTACCAAGCAATGGGAATTTGAAGGCACGTTTACGGATATCCATGAATTTTTGGACAAGGTCACGGAAGTCCACTTCTGGTTGTTCGTAGAAGAGCCACATTACTTTAGCAGCATCCATTGGAGATCCACCACCAAGAGCGATGATTGTATCTGGTTTGAAGGCACGCATGATTTCAGTACCACGTTCAACTGTAGTGATATCTGGATCTGGTTCTACATCAGCAAAGATTTGGTAAACAACCTTATTGCGACGAAGATCAAGTTGTTCGATGATACGATCAAGGAAACCAAGCTCTACCATGGCATGGTCAGTAACGATCATGACACGTTCAACGTCACGACATTTTTGAAGGTATTGAATTGAATCACGTTCAAAGTATGTTTTTGAAGGAAGTTTCATCCATTGCATGTTATTTCTCCGTCTTCCGACTTTTTTGATATTCAAGAGGTTAATGGCACTAACGTTATCCCCAACTGAGTTACGTCCGTAAGAACCACATCCGAGTGTCAATGATGGCAAGAAGGCATTGTAAACGTCCCCGATACCACCGAAAGTAGAAGGTGAGTTACAGATAACACGAATAGCTTTAACAGCTTTACCAAATTCTTTAGTCAATTCTTCGTCAGCTGTGTGGATAGCTGCTGAGTGACCAAGACCGTTAAATTCAACCATTTGACGAGCTTTGGAAATACCATCTTCACGGCTTTCAGATTTCAAAACTGCGATAACTGGTGACAATTTTTCACGAGTCAATGGCTCGTTTTCACCAACTTCTTTACATTCTGCAGCAAGAATGTTTGTTCCTTCTGGAACTGTAAATCCTGCTTGCTCTGCAATCCAAGTTGCTGGTTTACCAACGATGTCAGCGTTCAATTTCGCACCAGCACAGTTTTTGCTGTTTGCTTTCACGCCGAAGCAGAATTCTTCAAGAAGAGCTTTTTCTTTTTTGTTTACAAAGTAAGTGTGGTAAGATTTGAACTCTGCTACAAATTCATCGTAAATTTCTTTATCAATGATAACCGCTTGTTCAGATGCACAGACCATACCATTATCAAATGATTTAGACATGACGATATCGTGTGCTGCTTGACGGATGTTTGCTGATTTTTCAACATAGGCTGGAACGTTTCCGGCACCTACCCCAAGAGCTGGTTTACCACATGAGTATGCGGCTTTAACCATGGCATTACCACCTGTTGCAAGAATTGTGGCAACACCTTCGTGGTTCATAAGTGCACTAGTTGCTTCCATAGATGGTTCAGTGATCCACTGTACACAGTTTTCAGGAGCTCCTGCTTTAATCGCAGCATCACGAACGATTTGAGCTGCGTGAGCTGATGATTCTTGAGCTGATGGGTGGAATGCAAAGACGATTGGATTACGAGTCTTCAATGAAATCAATGCCTTAAAGATCGCTGTTGATGTTGGGTTTGTTGTAGGAGTAATACCACAGACAACACCAACCGGTTCAGCGATGAGAGTCAATCCTGTTACATCGTCTTCTTCGATAACGCCAACTGTCTTAGTGTGACGCATGTTGTTTACTACATGTTCACAAGCAAACAAGTTCTTAGTTGCTTTATCTTCAAATACACCACGTCCTGTTTCTTCATAGGCATGTAAAGCCAATTCTCCGTGGGCATCCAAAGCTGCTACTGACGCTTTAGCTACGATGTAGTCAACCTGCTCTTGATCCAACTTACGCATTTCTTCAAGAGCAACTAGAGCTTTTTGCACCAATCCATCGACATGCTTTTCAGCAGCGAGTTTCTTTTCCTCTGGTGTCATAGTTTTTTTATCAGCCATATTTTCCTCCATAGCTTTCAAGGATTGATATCCTTTGTTAATTTTTTCACAAGTTTATTATAACGCATTATTTCAACTTTGTAAACAGTTTCATAAATATTTCACAAAGAATTTTTAAACCCTTGTGAAATTTTTCTCATTTTCTTTTCTTATCAGGTTTTATATTTAAAGTTTGTGAAATTTATTTCAAAAATTTTTTATTTCACAAACTTGCTTGGAAGAGGAACTTGGAAAGAAAAGGATTTGCAGGTAAGCGCTTACTTCAAGGTTCTAACAATACCTCCTTTGATAAGGAGGCTTTATTTTTGTTGAAAAACGCCTTGTTTAAAAGTTCCTTCATAAACGACTTCTTGTTCTGTTGTTAGTTTCCCTTTTCCTTCAGCCTGACCATTTACAAAATCACCTTCGTAGGTCCAGCCTTCTTTAGATTGAAAGGTACCTTTTCCATTGAAGGCTCCATTGCTGAAACCACCTGTATATTGGTCCCCATTTTGGAAAGTAATAGTACCCTGTCCATTCATTTTACCACGGACAAGACTGCCATCGTAAACAATCGTTCCATTATCCAGTTTTAGAACACCTTTTCCAGGAATATTTAGAAAAAAGACGAGTACAGCACAGAAAACAATGGCAACTACTGCTAAAAGCTCTAAACGTGGACGAGTCAGATAGACACGATACTTTTCGTAAAAATTCTTAAGATTTTCCATCTTCACTCTCCCTTTCTAAACGTTCTAACCAAGCCCTGCACCCCTCTTGAACACGTCGATAGGTTTCCTCAAAATCTCCTGTATACCAAGGATCTGGAACACTTTCAGATGCAAATGAGTAAATCTTATCTTGACAGTCTGCTGGACACATCTGACGTAAGTCAGAAACATTTGAAGCATCCATTCCGATAATATAATCAAAAACTTCAAAATCTTCCTTACTAATCTGAAGCGACGTTTTGGCTTTGTCATAGGGAATCTCATATTGTTGAAAAATTCCTTGAGTTCCCTTATGAATCGGATTACCATGTTCCCAAGAGGAAGTCGCTCGACTTTGGATTTCGTAATTATCTGTCATTGATTTCATAACAAACTCAGCCATAGGACTGCGACAAATATTTCCCAGGCAGACAAAGACTAGTTTTTTCATCCCATTTCCTTTCTTTTATAGAAAAACGGGAGTTAGTAGTCCCGTCTTATTTTTCAATTGCGCCTTCTAGTGAAGTTGTTTCTTTCATCGGTAATACTGTCTTGATAGCAGCTAGTTCAAAAGTCAAGTAAACTCCATCTACATCAAGAACGATCGTTCTCTTCTCAGTATCTACTTCATCGACTGTTCCGTAAAGTCCACCGATTGTAATCACTTCATAGCCTTTTTGTAGTTTATTTAAGCTTTCCATACGTTTTTGTGCTTGTTTCTTTTGAGAGCGTTGCATAAAGAACATCAAGCCCAACATCGCTACAAGCATAATTAAAAATGTATAATTTGGATTCATTTTCTTCTCCTTTGTCTTTTACATAGGACTACTATATCAAATTTCAGCTACTTTTACAAGATTGTACCTTGCTTTTCTAGTAAGAAAAACCAGAGCTCGCGCCCTGATTTTTAGAATTATTTCAAATTTTGAACGACTTTTACAAGATTTTCTACAGTAAAGCCATATTCTGCCAATACTTTTGGTGCTGGTGCAGAGGCTCCGAAGGTATCAATACCGAGAACAACACCATCGAGACCAACATATTTGTACCAGTTTTGAGTTGCACCCATTTCGACTGCAACACGACGGCGAACTGCATTTGGAAGAATTTCTTCCTTGTATGCTGCATCTTGTTTATCAAAGACATCTGTAGATGGCATGCTGACTACGCGGACTTTTTCGCCTTGACTAGCCAATTCTTTAGCAGCTGAGACAGCTAGATTGACTTCTGAACCTGTCGCAATCAAGATGGTATCAAAGTCTGCTTCATTTTCATAGACAACATAAGCACCTTTAGCAACCTTGTCGAAGTCTGTTCCCTCTTCAACAGTCAAGTTTTGACGTGTCAAGACAAGAGCAGTTGGTGTTTTCTCACTTGTCACTGCAAGGTACCAAGCTGCTTGAGTTTCACGCGCATCTGCTGGACGGAAAACATTTAGATTTGGCATAGCACGGAGACCTGCTAAGTGTTCAACTGGTTCGTGTGTTGGCCCATCTTCCCCAACTGCAATAGAATCATGGGTAAAGACATAGGTCACAGGAAGTCCTTGCAAGGCTGACAAACGGACAGCTGCCTTCACATAGTCAGAGAAGACGAAGAAAGTTCCACCGTATACACGAAGTCCACCGTGAAGGGCCATCCCGTTCAAGATAGTTCCCATTGCAAATTCACGAACACCAAACTGAATGTTACGGTTCAAGCGATTGGCGTCGTCTTGAAGTCCGTCAGTCTTGATATAAGTCATGTTTGAGTGAGCTAAGTCAGCTGATCCACCCAAGAAGGTTGGCAACTTAGCCGCCACAACGTTCAAGGCATCTTGGCTTGAATTACGAGTTGCTTGAGAGAAGCCATTTTCTAAAGCTGGGAAGTCTGCTGGAGTCACTTCAACTGGATCGCGTCCGTCGATGATGGCTTCTACTTCTGCAGCTAGTTCTGGGTGAGCTTCTTTATAATCTGCAACTAATTTTGTCCAAGCTTCATAAGCTGATGCACCACGGTCTGCAACATGTTCTTTGAAATCAGCGTAAACTTGTTCTGGAATTTCAAATGGTTCGTAGTCCCAACCAAGAGCCTGACGAGTTGCTGCAGTTTCATCTGCTCCAAGAGGAGCCCCATGTACGGCATTAGTTCCTTGTTTGTTTGGAGAACCGTATCCAATAACCGTCTTCACTTCAATCAAAGATGGTTTGCCTGAAGCTTTAGCTGTTTCGATAGCAGCATGGATTGCTTCCAAGTCTGTTCCATCTTCTACCAAGGCAGTATGCCAACCGTAGGCATTGTAACGGTCACGAACACTTTCTGTAAAGGAATCCTTTGTCTCACCATCCAAGTTGATGTCATTTGAATCATAAAGAACAACCAATTTGTCTAGTTTTTGCAAGCCTGCGTATGAAGCCGCCTCACTTGAGACACCTTCCATCAAGTCTCCGTCTCCACAGATAACGTAAGTATAGTGGTCAAAGATATTGTAGCCTTCGCGGTTATATTTGGCTGCCAAGAAACGTTCTGCTTGGGCAAAACCAGTGGCAGTTGAAATCCCTTGACCTAAAGGACCTGTCGTAGCATCAATTCCTGCTGTATGGCCAAATTCTGGGTGACCTGGTGTTTTTGAACCCCATTGACGGAAGCTCTTAATCTCATCCATGCTGACATCTTCAAAACCAGAAAGATGAAGAAGGGCATAAAGGAGCATTGAACCATGACCTGCTGAAAGAATAAAGCGGTCACGGTTAATCCAGTTTGGTTGAGCTGGATTGAGACGAAGTTGTTTTGTAAAGAGGCTGTATGCCATCGGAGCTGCTCCCATAACCACACCTGGGTGACCTGAGTTGGCTTTGTTGATAGCGTCAATACCTAGGAAACGAATTGCATTAACAGATAGATTTGACATAGAATTTCCTTTCTATTTGAGGTGATTATTGAATCACACATTCTATTTTACTATTATATGAAAATTATCCGTATCATGCAACATACGGATAACCTCCAAAGAATATTTTTATATTATAGCAAAGCTTTAAATTGAATGTTAGAGTCTTGTTCAAAACAATCATCAAAACCACGTGGATGATGGTATTCTACTAAGTGTTGATCTTGAGGATAAGTGTACTTACCGCCAACTTCCCAGATAAATGGATGGAAATCGTATTGCAAGCGATCTTTTCTCATTTTCCAAAGTTCTAGAATCTCATTAGTAGAAGCCATGAAGTTAGACCAGATATCATAGTGAACTGGGATAATGACTTTGGTACGCAGATTTTCTGCCATACGAAGAAGGTCGATAGATGTCATTTTATCTTGGATACCTACCGGATTTTCACCATAGTTATTCAAAGCAACATCAATTTTAAAGTCTTTACCATGTTTTGCAAAATAGTTTGAGAAGTGAGAATCTGCACCATGATAGATGGTTCCACCTGGTGTTTCAAAGATATAGTTAACAGCCTTTTGAGCCATTTCTTCATCTGTAACAGCTAAGCCAGCAAGTTCACCGCCTGTCTCATCAGCACCGTTCACTGGGAGAGTTACCAAGCAAGTACGGTCAAATGATTCTACTGCATGAATCTTCATATCTTTTAATTCGATAGTGTCACCTGGTTTAACAACGATGATACGTTCTTTTGGAACACCCCATCCTTCCCAGATTCGTCCACAGTGGTAAGGACCGATAAACTTAACATGCTCTAACTTAGGATTGTTGAGAATTGCTGCAGCTGTGTATGGGTCGATATGATCACTATGGAAGTGTGAAACTAAGTAATAGTCTAGTTCGTTGATAGCAAATGGATCGATAACCATTGGCTGAACACGCAAGTTTGGTTGCAACTTACGAACACCTGCCATATTTGCCATTTGGTGCCCACGAACCATATCTTTCACTTTTTTGGTTGATTTTCCACGGTTTGACCAAAGGTCCATGACAACGTTAGCACCACCTGGTGTCTTAATCCAAGTACCACAGTTGCCTAGCCACCACATGGCAAAATTGCCTTCAGGTACGACTTCTTCTTCGATTTCTTCGTTCAACCATGTTCCCCACTCTGGGAAAGTAGCTAAAATCCATGACTCTCTTGTAATTTCTTTGACATTTGGCATATGTTGCCTCCTTTGGATATAATTGTTATCTTTGAGATTAGTATACCACCCTTCAAAACACTAAAAAAGACCAAGAAAAACACAGGTTTGTGTTCATCATTGGACTGTCCTTCAAATATCTTCCAAAAAAGCTTGAACTACTATTTCTTGATTTATAAGTGTTTGAACCTCTTCTTGGAACTTACTAGCCAACTTGCTGTCTACAATATAAGACGAAATAAGACTAGAAAGATTTTCACTGAAACTTTTGCTCTCATTACGAAATATATTGTGTTTAAGATAGTCTAGCATTTTCAAAATATCTTCTGCTTCAAGGATAGGATTAACCCTTAAAATCGGAAATCTGCTATCCAAATCATCATTAGTAGTAATCACTACATCAACTTGTGCAATATCCTCCACACTCTTAAATTGTTCTGTTGTAAATACAGTGCCAATTTGCTCATTTGGAAAATAAAGTTTGCATTGTTTCAGCAAAAGTCTCGAAACCGCAACACCTTCATCACAAACGAGATAAACTTTTTTCATATTTTTTTGAGACGATGGTGTATACTTTAAAAATCCTCCAATATGAATCGTCAAATAGGCAATATCATCGTCTGTTAGCCGAATAAACCATGCTCCTTCTAAAATTTCCGCAGATTTTCTAGTGACTAAAAATAATTCTCCATACTTGGATCGAATTTGTTTTGTTAGAGGATTTTTAGAAAAAATACCGTACGTCTTTCTAAATAACAAGGCTTTACAGTGGATCATCAAATTTCGTAACAAATCATCCTTGTTCTCAATCTCCATTCGGATTTGTGATTCAAAATACCAGATAAATTCTTCTAAAGCAAGTTTTAATTGCCGAAAATCATCACTTTCTGCATGAATATCCAAATCTTTACGATAGGAGAGGAGAAGAACAGCTACAAGAGAAACTTCAAGTTCTGACAAAGAAATTTCAAACTTTTGAAACAACCGCTCTCCTAATTTCTTAGACACCTGATACTCTATTCTTTTTCTTATCAAAGAAAATTCTTTCTCTATATCCTGATGTCTTTCTTGATACTGTTCAACATTATGACAGCTTAACAGCAAATAAGGTAGAACCTGCAACATAAAAGTTACTTCATGATGATTTATTTTCTTCCCTAAATCTTGTTCAACTAAAGGAACCTGTTCCTTAAAAAATTGGTTCATTTCAACAGAAAGCAAACACTCACCATCTAACCTCTCTTTCATCTTATCTTCTAAAATAGATACAAAAGTGGCATTTTCTTCCATAAAAATATGATATAGAAGCGATTGAAGATACTGAATTTTATTAAGGGGGTGGGCATGAAGATGGTATCCCTGTGACTTGCTCACTTGCAAGGTCACCTGATATTGTTCCAAAGTTAGTTGATAACGAATACTATTCAAATCATTGAGAACAGTATTCCTAGACACCTCTGTTAACTCCATCAATTTTTCAATCGTAATACGTTCTTTAGAAATACCTATCCATAGTAACATTATCATCATACGTTCATGCGCACTCATGATATAATCGTACGAATCTACTTCCGATAATAGTTCACAACAAGCATCTCTCTGCTCTTCCGTTAAGTGAATACCAATTCGTGGAATACTAATGATATGAAGCGCCTCGTCACCCAAAGCAGCATTGATTTTGTCAATGTGATAATAAATTTTCCTTCTTGACTCTTTCAAATCTTTTGAAATCGCCATAATCGTTTTGGACGTTTCTTGATCCATCAAATATTGAAGTAAATCACAACTTGCCTTATCCAGTACCATATTTCATACTCCTCTATCAATCAACTGCCTTGAAAACAACTTTATAATAGTATCACATTCACTAACGCATTTCAATTATCAACAGTAGTCTCTTAATAACGAATACTTACAATTACAAAAGCGAGGCTTGGATCGAAAGGTCCTAGCCTCTTTTCAATTCAATTTCTTATTTCTTTTGACCGTAATAAGCATTTGGTCCATGCTTACGTTGGTAGTGTTTTTCTAGAATGTACTGAGGAGCAGGTTCAACTCTTGGATTGATTTGTTCTGTAAAGCGATTCATCTTTGATACTTCCTCTAGTACGACAGAGTGATAAACAGCATTCTCTGGATTTTTTCCCCAGGTGAATGGACCGTGATTGCGTACAACAATACCTGGTACTTCAACAGGGTTTAGACCACGGCGTTCAAACTCTTCCACGATGACCAGACCAGTATCTTTTTCATAGGCTACTTCTACTTCATCCTTGGTCAAACTACGGGCGCAAGGAATTGAACCGTAGAAATAATCCGCATGGGTTGTTCCATAGAAAGGAATATCACGACCTGCCTGAGCCCAACCAACAGCTTCTGTCGAATGGGTATGGACCACACTAGCAATCTCTGGCCAAGCCTTATATAACTGCACATGAGTTGGAAGGTCCGAAGATGGTCTTAAATCTCCTTCTAGAACCTTGCCATCCAGGTCAGTTGCCACCATGTTTTCAGGTGTCAATTCGTCATAATCTACGCCTGATGGTTTGATAACAATGACACCGAGTTCACGATTGACTTCCGATACATTGCCCCAGGTAAATTTGACAAGTCCATGTTTTGGCAATGATTGATTGGCATCACAGACTCGTTTACGCATAGCATTAATTACTTGATTCATCTTACATCAAACCTGCTTTCTTAATTAGTGGATAGAGAAAAGCTTGTGCCTCTTGAATGGCTGCGCGTGTTTCTTCTACAGTTTCACAATTTTCAGACCACATTTCGATTAGGAAAGGACCATTATAATTGGTTTGCTTTAAAATATCGAAAGCTTCTTCCCATTTGACACAACCTTGCCCAAAAGGTACATCTCGGAACTGCCCCTTTGAACTTTCTGTCACTGCATAAGTATCCTTGAGATGGAGAGCTGTGATAGCATGGTGACCTAGATAGAACTCACTATAGACATCATTATGCCATGCAGACACATTCCCAATATCTGGATATACAAAAAGGTAGGGAGAGTCAACATCCTTTTCTACAGCCAAGTATTTTTCGATACTATTGATAAAAGGATCATCCATAATTTCAATAGCAAGTACCACCTGAGCCTCTTCAGCCCAGTCACAAGCTTTTCTCAAATTTTTGATAAAACGTTGGCGTGTCTGGGGTGACTTTTCCTCATAATAAACGTCGTAACCAGCTAATTGAATAGTACGAACTCCCAAGTCTTGGGCTAATTCAATACATTTTTTCATGAGTTCTAGAGATTTTTCCTCTAGAACTGGATCATTTGATCCCAATGGGTAGCGACGATGGCCTGAAAAACAGATAGAAGGAATACGAACACCAGTTTTATAGATTGCTTTGACAACTTCCAAACGCTCGTCCTTGCTCCAGTCCAGTCTTGCTAAACGCTCGTCACGTTCATCAATAGACATCTCGACAAAATCAAAGCCTAACTCCTTGGCAAAATTTAAACGTTCTAGCCAAGTAAAGTGTGTCGGGGTTGCCTTTTCATAAATTCCAATTGGACGTGCCATGGTTTACCCCCAAATTCGTCTGATTTCATCCTTGAAGGCACGCGCTGCTCCTGCTGGATCTGCAGCCTCTGTAATTCCACGACCTGCGATAAAGGTAAAGACATCAACGCCTTCAAATAGTTTGAGAGTATCTACATCTAGACCACCTGTTACAGACACACGGAAGCCCATGTCGATAAGTTTTTTAACCTTATTAAGGTCTTTTTCACCCCAAGTCTCACCAGCAAGAAGTGCATCACGAGATTGGTGATAAATAGCTTGTGAGATACCAGCATCTAGCCAAAGCTGAGCTTGTTCAAAAGTCCAATCGCCATAAAGTTCAATCTGGATTTCGCCTCGGTCTCCACGTTCAGCCATGATAGCCTTTAGAGCCGCTTCCATAGTAGGGATAGTTGCACAACAGATACAAGTCATCCAATCGGCACCACGAACGGCATTATTTTTGGCAACTGTTCCACCAGCATCGGCACATTTTGTGTCTGCCACAATAATCTTATCTGGAAAAAGGCTTCGCAAGACTTCAACCAGTTCACTTCCAACTTGTAATAAGCAAACAGTTCCAGCTTCGATAATATCTACTTCCTGACCAACAGAAACAGCTGCTTTAATCGCTCCTTGCAAGTCTGAATGATCTAATGCAACTTGTAAATTAGGTATTCTTTTTGTCATCTCTTTATTCCTCTTTCTAACTTTCCAAATCCAATCCCTCGAGATAAGGGCTATCCTTAGATTCTTCAATCATCGTCAAGACATCTTCCTTAGTCTGGCAAACCTGTAAACGTGCGATAGAATCTTCTAATTCAAACAAGGCAATAATCTGTGGAATGGCTACACTTGTGTGAATTTTTGAGCTTGTTGCTGCTAGTGCCAACAAAACTGAAACTTCTTTCCCATCTGAAAATACAACAGGATTTTGTAAGGTGATCAATGAAAAGGCATCTCTTTGCACTCCAGCTTCAGGTCTAGCATGGGGCATAGCCATACCTGGCATTAAGATATAGTATGGGCCATACTCTTCAGTCGATTCAATGATAGCATCGTAATACTCTGGCAAAATTGCTCCACTTTCAATCAAGGGATCTACTGCTACCTTGACTGCTTCTTTCCAGTCTTTAGCTTCTAAACCTAGTCGGATCGAGTCATTGTCAATTAAAGCTTGTTTTAAATTCATATCTGCCTCCTTTATTTAAAGAGGGAGAAGGACAGAAACGATGACTCTCAGTTTCTATCCAGCCCCCTCCAACCTTTTACTGTAGTGCTTGACTGAGTTTTTCAGTGATTTCTTTATCATCCATCAAGTTGTCAAGCCCAATTAACTTCCCATTAGTTCGCCCTTCCAATTCTTGGATCAAATGAAGAGAAGCGATTACGATGTCATATCCTGCTGCTAAACCTTTAGCTTCACCGACACTGCATGAATTGACTGTAAAATCTGTTTGATTAAGCTTACGGAGAGCATTTTCAACCTTCATCTTGATAACCATTGATGAACCCATTCCATTTCCGCACGCTGCTAATACTTTAACCATTTTATTTCTCCTTTTCTAGATACTAAGCTTCTTCTTGAACTTCACCGTTGTAATATTTCTCTTTATCTTTTGCTTTGGCAAATTGAAGTTGAGGAATAACAAGCAAGAAGAGACACACAAGTACATAACCAGCAATACCAAGGTATTTGAAGATATATCCAAATCCAAGCCATGGAAATTCAAAGTCGATATTTCCATGGTAACCACCATAAGATGCTAAATCAAGAAGAGCTACACAGAGAGCTCCTAAAGCAACTTGGAGAACACCTGAGATGAAGGATAGGATAACAGCCGCTTTCCATCCGCCGCGTTTATCAGCGTAGACCGCAATGGCTGCATTGTCAAAGAACACTGGTACAAATCCTGTAATAATAAGAATCGGATTTTTAAAGACGATGAGCAAGACAATTGTGATCAATTGACCAATCAAACCAAAGGCAAATCCTGACAAGACAGCGTTTGGAGAACCAAATCCATAAGAAGCTGCAACGTCAACCGCTGGGAATGAGCCTGGCAACAATTTGTTTGAAATACCTTGGAAGGCGTTTGTCAACTCAGATACGAACATGCGGACACCTTGCATCAAAACGAACAAGTAAACTGAGAAGGTAAAGGCTGTTTGAATAATGTACATAAAGAAATCTTGTTTAGCAGGATTGAATAGAGTTCCTGAAGTGATGACTTCTTTATTAGACATAATGTCTGGACCCAAGATTAAAAGAATGGCTCCGAAGAATACGAGCATCAAGGTAGCAGATGCAACAACTGTATCGTGGAAGATTGAGAGGAACTTAGGTAATTTAAGATTGTCTAAACTTTCTTCTTTCTTACCAAAGCGTCCTGCTACTTTATCTACAAACCAGATTGCAAATTGCTGTTGGTGACCAATCGCAAATCCGCCACCACCAGTCAAGCGTTGAGTTGCCTCAACAGTCATATTTGAACTAACTGCCCAGTAAAGTCCACAGATGATACCAATCGCTGCTGTACCGTAAGCATTGCGCAATTGTGGTACTAAGAATAGAACCATAAGAGATACTGTTGCAGCTTGTTGTACCATGATGTGACCAGTAATAAAGAGGGTTCTTACCTTCGTAATCTTGCGAAGAGCTACGAGCAAGATATTTATTCCGAAACCAATCAATAGAGCTGTAGTTGCAGTTCCAACAAAATCTGGAAACTCTGCTGCAATTTTGTTGTTTGCTGCAGCAAGTCCAAAGTAAGGGTCGATAACCGCTGCACCAATTTGGAATTTGTAGTTAAGAGCTGCTAAGATCGGACGGAAGGTTGTAACCAAACCACCTGCACCCACGTTGAGCAACATATATCCTACTGTTGCTTTAACAAACCCTGAGAAAACGTCGTGGGCAGGTTTTTTCAAAAGTGAGTATCCTATCAACACCAATAAACCTACGAAAAATGCGGGATTCTGCAAAATATTGCTAGAAAACCAATTTAGAACACTTGAAATGACTTCCATAATTGTTCTCCTTTTTAATTGTTTTTGTAGGTTTATTATATACTTTGAAAGCGGAAACAAAAAGACCAAGAATTACACAGCGGACTGTTCACTCTTGGACTGTATGATTTATGATATTTTAATGATTAGCTTAGTTTCTCGTAGCTAGATAAAATGGAAGAATTTTATCATAAGATTTCAATAAATTTTCCACGATATCTTCTTCAGATGAATTTTCTGTCACAGAAACATCTGCTTTAACTAACACTTTTCGAACTTCCTGACTTCTCAACTTCTCACGTAAAGTACGACGATTTTCTTCGTTCGCCTCCCACCGTTGACTTTGACCATCAGAGTTGACTAGATAATAAATCCCTTTAACGGTTGGAATTTCTAAAACTTTGGCCTGCTTGCCCAGTGTTTGCTCATCCTTCTTACGTTCGATGAAACTGACTTCCAAAGAAATTCCAAAACCAGTAGATGTCCCATACAAACGTAAGGCCATCATAGGTTCTGTCACTTGTCCGTCTCTCTGTAGATAGACCCAGAAATGTGGTCGCAAACGCTGCGCTTGGTTCATCCACTGGCTAGTCTGTTGGAGTTGCCATTCTGGATGACTGGTTTGAAATGCTTTAGTCAGTTCTGTAAAAGCCTTTCGAGCCTCTTGGCCTTTATGACGGAATTCCAGCATTTTCTCTCGTTCTTCCCCAGCTTTATCTGGATTACGGTACTGCAAACCTGCAAAGTCTAGATAGTCTCTTATCTTATTCAACATTAATTTAATCTCCTCCAGCTAGCAAAAAATCAGGAGAACCCTGATTTTGTTTATTCTGTATCTACAACGACATAGCGATTTGGCTCGTCACCTTCAGAGTAACTAGTCACGCCATCCATACGTGAAATAATACGATGGATAATCTTGCGTTCGCTATTTGACATTGGATCTGTTTGATGACTGCGCCCTTCTTCTAAAACACGAGTCGCCAATTTTTGCGCATAGGTCTGCAATACTTCTGCACGGTGTTCGACATAATCATTAACATTGATTGTGATGTAGAAGGTTCTTGAATAGCGGTTGTAAAGATAATTTTGAGCCAATAGTTGCAAGGCCTTCAAGACTTTACCATGATAACCGATAATACGACCTGGCTCATTAGTATCAATTTGTAGATTGATGCTACGACGGTTGTAGTCATTTGAAATCGTCGCCTCAACGTCCATATCATCAATGATTGTTTGGACATAAGTCGTTACTTCCGTAGCCACTTGTTCAATATCAAAGCTTGGTTCCACCTTTAAGCCCAAATCTTCTAATTCTTGACTTTCAGTTTGTTCAGCTTGAGTCTCAACAATAGGAGTTTCTACTTCTTCACCGAAACCAGCTTCTTCAAGTTGTAATTCATTTAGAATCTCAATATGTCCAGTTTCTTCTAAAATGGTGTTAGCATGTTTTTCATTTTTCAAAATTTCAGCCTTGACTTCATCAGAAACCCCTTGGCCTTCCTCTTCAATCTTTTTAATTGCTTCTACCACATGCCCCAAATCAACGGTTGCTTCACTGACCGTTTTGACTGGTTCATTTTGTTCATTAATTTCTTTAGGAACGCCCTTTACAGCTTGTTGATTGGCTTTAATGACCGTTGTTTCACTAATAGCTTCAATATCAACTTGAGCTGGTTTTTTACCAAATAAACCAAGAAAGCCATTTTTTTCACGAGAAATGACTTTGATGTGAGCCTTCAGTCTTGGGATATCTAATTCTTTCAATCCTTTCTGGATTGCTTCTTCAACAGTTGAACCTGTAAATACTACCATTACCAGATTCCTCCTTATTATTTCGTTTTCTGAGCCTTTTTCTTGGCTTTTCTTTTTCTATTTTCCAAATCTTTCTGTGCCTGAACTACCGCCTCGCGCTCTGCGATAATCTTGAATGGATTGTTCAAGAAATAGGTTTGCAAGACTTGATAAGCATTGGACACTGTCCAGTATAGGGCGACTCCACCTGGTGCATAAACTGCAAAGATAAAGATCAAGACTGGAATCCCATACATCATCGCAGTCGTAGCGCCATTACGCTCAGACAAGGCTTTGTTGGACAACCAAGTACTTAAAAAGGTAAATACAGCTGCTAAAATCGGAAGAACAAGGGTTGTATCCACACCACCAAGGTTAATCCATAAGAAATGACCTGTCTTTAAAAAGTCAACTCTTGATAGAGCTTGGAACAAGGCCAAGATAACCGGCATCTGAATCAAAATCGGCCAAAGAGAATCTGACTGTCTGACACCCATTTCTTTAAAGACTTTACGCATTTCTTGCTCTAGCTTGGTTCTACTTTCCATATCTCGACCTGGATATTGTTCTCGAAGCGCCTTAATACGTGGTTGAGCTTCCTGCATTTTTCTGGAAGCCACCATTTGCACTTGAAAGACTGGCAAAAGCAGTGTACGAATCAAGACCGTAAAGAGGATAATCCCCACTCCGATACTGATATCAAATGATAAAAAGCGAATGATTTCAGCAAAGAAGTAAACAAATTTACTCCAAAAATCAGCCGAATCGGCTGTAATATCGCTAGTTGCCCCATTTGTTGCACAGGCTGTCATGATCAATAGGGACAGTCCTAGCAAACTAGTCAACTGTAGTTTCTTTTTCACTCCCATTTCCTTCCTGGTAAATCTTTGATAATTTTAATACGTGGAGTAGATTTTTCTCCATCTCTGCATATCCCAAGGCTTCAACCCCTTTTCGAGCAATGACAACAAAATCGACATTTTCTTCTAGACTCCCTTTTGCATTCTGGATAATATGTCGGATTCGTCGCTTGATTTGATTTCTAGTGACTGCATTCCCCAGTTTTTTGCTAACTGATAGACCTACTCGAAAATGGTTTTTCTGGTTTTCTAACTGGTAGACAACAAATTTGCGATTGGCAAAACTTGTCCCCTCCTTGAAAATCGCCTTAAAATCTTTCTCTCTTTTTACACGAAAGTTTTTCTTCAAAACTCAACTCCATCTATTAAATTACTACTATTATACCATATTTTTCAAAAAAGCCAATCATAGCAAGGTTTTGGCCTCTTGTACCAGAAAAAGAAGCTGGAAAATCTCTTTCCCAACTCCTTGTATTGAATATTTTTTCTGATTTTACTTATTTTTCAAGCGTTCAACGTCACGGGCAATGACTAGTTCTTCATCTGTTGGAATAACCAATACACGGATCTTCGCTGCCTCTGTTGAGATGTCTCCTGTCACACCAAAGACGTTCTTTTCTGGGTCAACATCACAACCAAACCAAGAGATACCTGAGATAACATCTTCACGCACATTTGCAGCATTTTCACCAATACCTGCTGTGAAGATAATAGCATCTGCTCCATTTAAGACTGCAAGGTATTGACCGATATGTTTTTGGATACGATCAACATACATTTCATAAGCCAAAGTGGCATCGTGATCCCCTTCTTCCATAGCAGCAATCACATCACGCATATCACTAGATTTACCTGAAACCCCCATCAGTCCTGATTCACGATTAAGAACGTGACTAATGTCTTCAGGCGTGTTAAAGTCCTCTGTATATTGCATTAAGTAAGGAATGATAGCTGGGTCAATATCCCCTGTACGAGTTCCCATCATCACACCACCAAGTGGAGTGAATCCCATTGAAGTATCGACAGATTGACCACCCTTAACAGCTGTAATAGAAGCACCATTACCGATGTGGCAAGTAATCAATTTCAAGTCCTCTAATGGACGGCCCAAGAGTTTTGCTGCTTCTCCTGCTACAAACTGGTGACTTGTACCGTGGGCACCATATTTACGCACCTTGTTTTCTGTGTAATATTTTGTTGGTAGAGGGTAGCGATAAGCTTTCTCTGGCATAGTTGTGTGGAATGAAGTATCAAAAACAACTACACTGGTAATGTCTGGCAGCAATTCCTTGAAGGCACGAACACCTGCCGCATTGGCTGGATTGTGGAGAGGAGCCAACAAGCTCAACTCTTCAACTTTTTCTAAAACATCTCCCTCAACGACTGTTGATTCTTTGAAATATTCTCCACCGGCAACAACACGGTGTCCAACACCAGTAATCTCGTCATAAGCCTTGATAATATCGAAACGAATCAAGTCATCCAATAAGATTTTAACAGCTTGTGTGTGATTTTCAATATCCAAAATTTGTTGTTCAGAACGACCATCAAATTTTACAGTTGAAATTGAATCTTTCAAGCCGATACGTTCAATCAAGCCTTTCGCCAATACTTTTTCTTCTGGCATTAAGTATAATTGCCATTTCAAACTTGAACTTCCTGCATTGATTGCAATTGTTTTTGTCATAACATGATACCCCTTTTTAAGCGTTTTCATCTATTATAACAAAATCTATTTTATATTTCAGTACCTTGAGTCCATTTTTGAAAATTTTCTTTAAATTTCATCAAAACACTTGCATCTTGTAAGCTAGCAAGTGGATAAATAAAAGGCTCCACTGCTATTTCACTTTTCTTCTGTAGGATAAAAATAGTCTTAGATTGTTTGGCATTAGCAAAGAGATTTTCAGGCAGACTAATCATGGCAACCAGACTTGCCTCCTCTTTCAACCAGCCTTTCAACAAATCACTTTGAGGACTGGTCAACAAATCACTCGGTGCGAGAAAAATAGCGTATCCGTCTGACTTGAGATACTTTAGACCTTGTTCCATAAGCAAGTGATGGGCGTAAGTATGTTCGTGACTAGAAGCAACTTGATGACGCGACGCAACGGCATCATCAGGATAATAACCGACAGGCAAGTCGCTAATGACCACGTCACTTTCTTTGAGCATTTGTGGACGAACGGCATCTCCTTGGACAAAGCCAGCCTGCAAACCAATCACATCTGCCATACTAGCCGCCAAATCAATCAGCAAATCATCCACTTCCATTCCCAAGTAATCCACTTTTTTAGCAAGCGAGGTCAAGAAAGTAGCCCCCAGAATTCCCATACCAGAACCCATTTCGAGGATAGTGATTTCCTCTTCTTTAAACAACTCTTCCACAATAAACACCAAAAGTAAAGCAATAGCATCCGGTGTAAACTGGTGATTGGCCTGCAAGGGTTCTGTTTGCCCAGCCTTCATCAAGAGAAACTGGTAGGTCTTGAGCCATTCTTCTTTGCGTAGTGCTAGACGCTTAAGGGCTTGATTGTTCTCTCGGACCTGTTCTAGCTCAGTTTCACCATCCAGATAGATGCTGTTTTGCTCCACCAAGGCGTCATAAAAGTTGGTCGCCAAATCACTTTGGATGACTTGGACATTCTCTAGTAAATACGTATAAGCTTGTTCAATTTTTTCAAAATCCATATTCCTATCTTATCAAATTTCCCTTCTTTTTTCCATCCTTATAGAAAAATCACTCCCTGACTAGGCGAGTGATTTTTGGGCTACTGTTAAAAAGAGTTCTGAGTAATTTCCTTGAAACAGGTCTTCAGCGCTATAGAGAATCTGACTATGCACAGATGAAAAACCATGCTCAATTAGCTGTTTTTCCAGTTCAGCTAAATCAAATCCATGATGATTAGCCTCTGTCTTGGTAAAATCAGCAATGAGGAGTTGTCCGTTTTCTCTCAGATGTTGATGAAACAGTGAGAGAGCCGCATCCAAATCAGGCATATGATGAAGAACCCGACTAACAACAATGAAATCAAACTCTTGCTTCAAGGGATTTTTCAATAAATCTTGCTCCAAAAACTGGATATTCTTGATTTCTTGCTGCTCCGCTTTCAAACGAGCTTGCTCCAGCATTTTCTCCGAAATATCCACCAATATTACAGACTTGGCCTGCTTGGCCAGAGGCAAGGATAATAGGCCCGTCCCTCCACCGAAATCCAAAATTTCTTTGTTTGATAGAAGATCAATCTGTTTCTCGACTGCTTGACAAACCAAGTTTGCAAGGAAAATATTTTTAGGGGAATCAAAAGTTTCTGCTTTGTGGTTAAAATCATGTTTCATATTTTTAGTTTAGCACAAAGTAGCTTGGTTGGCTAGGAGTTCTCTTTCTTTTCTGATTTTTTCTTCTCCGCTTCTTCACTTGAACTAGTCGCTACCTCTTCCTTTTTATCTCTTTTCTCTTCTTTTATTTTGACGGAAGGAAAGATGAATTCATATTGACTCTTAGGCGTACGAACCACTGTCGTCAAGCTTGTTTTCTTGTTTTGATAACTCACCTGACCTAGGTTAAAGGTCTGTTCCCCGCTTTCTTTCTCAACCTTATCTTTGGTTCGCTTAGCCATGGCAAACGCAACCAATTTTTCTTTATTCAAAGCATAGTCTTGATAGTGGGCGACTTGTCGGTTCAAGTAAAATTGTAACAAAAGGCTAAAAATGGCTGCCATGGTGACTGCATAGAGGAGAACTCCTGCCTTAACTTTTTGCTTTTTCCACACGATAAACGAACTCCCTTTCTAAGCCTTTTTGGAACTGGAAACGAAAACGAACCACTTGATTGTCCTCTGTAATCTGTGCTGATTTGAGTCCATAAACCATGGGCTGATAACCTCGTCCACTGGCATCGGTTTTTCGAAAATCGTCCGATTTAGACTTGCCTATCGCGATTTCCTTGCCATCCTGCTTCACATATATACGATTACCTTCTACTTTTTCGAACTGCGAACGGTCTAATTCTGCCTCCAGTTGATCCACAAACAAGAGCCACTCTTTTTGCTCGCTTTGTTGCTGGTAGCGAACTTCTGAAATGAGGAGCTGACTCATGGCTTGAAAGAGGAGTAAGCTTCCACTGATGACAATAAGAGCAATCAGGGATTCCAACAAGGTAAAAGCCTTGATTTTATGGCTCTTTGATCGCCAACAACTGTTCTGAACCATGGTAGACCTCCAATCCCTTTTCACTAGAAAACACCTGAATCTCAACTCCGTTGATGTTTACCTGATTTTGACCTGTCTGCAGGGCCATCTTAGCTACACGCAAGACTTCTTCCTTTTGCAAAACTTTTGCTTCTTCTTGTCTATTTTTCTGAATTTGTCCTAAAAGGAGGGTCGCAATGCTGGCAAAGATAGCTAAAGCGACTACTGTTTCCAGTAAAATCACTGCCCTAATTTTTTGTTTCCTTAATGCGTTTAATTTTTCCATTTCCTAGATATAATTGATAACGAATCGCTCCTTTACTGGTCTGAAATTCAACCTTAGCCAGGGACGAATTGCCCCCAGCTTGGTCAAATGAAATGCTTTGGCCGGATGGTGCTTGAATGCCTTTAGGAACTGTCAACTTTTGATTGCCATTGCTAATCGTCTGCCCAGCTAAGTTTAGACTAGTCTTTTGCTGACTGGCTACACTGCGTTTTTGGGTTTCCCTATAGAGTTCTTCAAACTCCATAAAGAAAATCTGCTCCTCTACCGCTGCAAAAGTGGACTGGACAGAGCCTGACAAGGCCAAGGCAAGGATACTCACAAGTCCTAAAACCAAGAGACTTTCAAGCATGGTAAATGCCTTAATCTGCAACGGTTTGACTGGTATTTTGTTTAGCATGGTATTCTTTATAAGCTTTAGCCTGTTCTTCCGTGATTCGCCCATCTGCTTGTAACTTACTTAGGCTAGCATCTTCATTTTTATCCAAGCTATAAAGTTCTGCCTGACTTTCCACAACCTTAACAACAGCAGCTTTTCCTTTGTCGTTGACTGCTTCTTTTTGCTTGGTCAAATTAGGTACAAAGAGCAAGAGAAGCACGCTGATGATGAGCAAGACCACCAACATTTCCACAAGCGTGAAAGCTTTAACCTTAGCTTTTTTCAAGAATGTCATCATTTTTTTCATTTTAAAAATTTACCTCCATATTTTGATACATGGGCATGAGCATTGCCGCATAAAGTAAAACGATAATCAGTGCCACAAAGATAAAAACCAGTGGCTGCACCAGATTCATGGTGCGGTTGACTCGGGTAAAAAAGGCTTCCCAAGTTTTTTCAGCATAGATTTCCAACTCACTTCCCAGCTTGGACTTGACTTCCCCATACTCGATGATGAGACTCAACTCCTTCTTAAAGAAAGGATAGGTTCCTATCGTTTGAGAAAATTCCTGACCATTTTGTAGGGCTTGAGCCAAATCTCGACCGATTTCTTTAAAGAGTTGGGAACCTTGTTCCTGCATGATCTGAAAAATCTGCATCAGCTCCATTCCCTGCGAAATCATATTCCCCCATTCACGCGCATAATAGGCTGTCAAATAGGTCTGCACAAAGATTCCAAAAAAAGGAAGGCGTGCTAAGATAGAAAAGACGCGCATCTTAGAACTTCTTTTATAAAAAGTTAGCGCTAAAAGGACACCTACTGAAACAACCCCTACCATTCCTAGAAAAATTTGTGGCAGATTACCAATGATTTGGGTGGCAATATTGCTACTATCCAGTTGTGGTAGTAGGTAGTTCCGTAGTCCCAGCATAATTAAGAGAAGAAAACCCAGCAAAATCAAGGGATAGGTCGCTACTTCAATTAATTTTTTCTTGACCTTGGCTAGATTGTCTAGATACTCTTCTATCTTTCCCAAACTCAGGTGGAGATTTCCATGGACTTCCGCTAGGGATAACTGAGTGACAATGGCACTTGAAAATCCCAAACTTTCCATCATTTCTGAGAATGATTTCCCCTGAGACAAGCCCGTGCGCATCTGAGTCACACACTGCTTGTCCAACAAGGCACTCCTATCTAAAAAGGAGATGGTCTCCACCAGATGAAAACCGCTGGAAAAGAGATTGTTAAACAAGGTGATGATATTTTTTTGCTTAGCTGTAGCTAATTTTTTCCGTTTCAGCCTGAAGGCTTGTGATATGTCCATCTTTAAGAAGCTGGTCAATCTGTTTATTCCAGCTAGTTGGCTGGTGTTCTTGATAGTCTTTGTTTGCAAAGTCAACGATTCCTCCTCCCCCGATTAATCTCTGATAGCAGACTCCCTGCAGAACGACTGCCAATTCCTCCTCACTCACACCCAACTCCAGCAGGCGCTCATAAACACCTCGAATACTCTTGGCGTGAATGGTTGAAAAGACTGTCGCCCCTGTCAAACTGGCTCTGACCACTGCACGCGCCGTCTCGCTGTCTCGAATTTCTCCGATAATCAAGAGATCAGGACGATGCCGTAGGGAAAGCTTAATCAGATTTTCATAGGTAAGCCCAATCGCTTCATTCAACTGCAACTGGAGCATGTTGTCCTGCTTGATTTCGACAGGATCTTCGATAGACATGACTTGCTGTCCCTTAAAGAGGGACTTGGCCAATTCGTGCATCAGGGTTGTCTTGCCACTACCAACTGGACCAGCAAAGAGATAGAGACCACGTTGCCTGTACTGCTTGCCCAATTCATCAATATCCTGAAACCAAAAATGCAAATCCTGCTCCTCATCGTGCAACAAGCGAATTACTAAACTCTCGTGCCCTCGATAATCGCCTACAGTAGATAAACGCAAGGACGTCATCTTCTGGTCATATTCATAATCACAGGAACCAAGTTGGCTACGTCGCTTTTCTCCCACATTCATACCCGCTACAAACTTAAAGTGACTGATGACGGCCGCAAATTTTTCAAAATCATAACAACCGATTTTACAGCGCTCGTCTCCCACCCTCATATGAAGCTCATAGGCGTCTAACTTGGGGACAAAATAAATGTCTTGTGCCCCTTTTTTCCGAGCCGAACGAATAATTTCTTGTGCAATTTCTTGAACCATACTTACCTCCTCACCTATACTATTCGCAAAGATTTGGAAAAATAAAAAAAGCAACTCCAAAATGTACTGACCCCAAAAAGTTAGACAATTAATTTAAGCAAAGGATTTAGTTCTGTATTGTACAGGGCTAAGTCCTTTTAGTTTTACCTTAATTCGTTTGTTGTTGTAGTAATCAATATAGTCTACA